>CAYPYM010000608.1:0-2529 GCA_964414435.1 uncultured Ignavibacteriales bacterium
GAGTAGATCTCACGGTCGGTTTTCGGGTTCCAGCCGAGCAGGCACAGGTAATTGAACATCGCCTCGGGGAGGATCCCTTCCTTGCTGTACTCGTTGACGTCCTTATCGCCGAGCCGCTTGGAGACCTTCTTCTTGTCCGGGCGGAGAATCAACGGCACGTGACCGAAGATCGGCACCCCGAAACCGAGCGCCTTGTAGATATGTATCTGCTTGAAGGTGTTCGTCACATGGTCGTTGCCGCGAATGATATGCGTGATCCCCATGTCGTGGTCGTCAATCACGACCGCGAGATTGTAGGTCGCGGAGCCGTCGGACCGGGCGATGATGAAATCCTCGATGTCTTCCGAGCGGCGGCTCAGATCGCCCGAGACGAGATCGTGGAACTGCGTCTCGCCCTCGGGGATAAACAGCCGGATCGCAAACGGCATCCCGGCCGCGATCCGCTGCGCGACTTCGGCCGGCGGCAGATGGTAACAGCGGCGGTCGTAGCGTTGCGGACCCTTGGTCCGTTTGGCTTCCTCCCGCTGCGCCGCCAGTTCCTCGGGCGTGCAGAAGCAGCGATAGCCGTGGCCGCTCTGAAGAATCTGCTGGGCGGCGGCGCTGTACCGCTCGGCCCGCTGCGACTGGTAGACAACCTCGTCGTCCCAGTCGAGCCCGAGCCATCTCATGGCATCGAGGATCGGATCGATCAGTTCCGGCCTGGAGCGTTCTTTGTCGGTGTCCTCGATACGGAGACGAAACTTGCCGTCGGTGTGTCGGGCCATGAGCCAGTTGAACACGGCCGTGCGGGCCGTACCGACATGGAGGTAACCGGTCGGCGACGGCGCTATGCGAACAGTGGCGGGCTTGTCGGTCATACGGAACTGCTAGAATCCTTCCGGTCTCTCAGGGTGATCGTCGGGGGGACGGTTCTCTTCCGGCGGCGGCGTGCGCGGCGGCTCGGGAGTCGGCGGCGGTGGCGGAGGAGGTGGCGTCGGCCGCTCCGGCGGAGGCGGTGGCGGCGTCGGGGCCGGCTGCGGCCGCGGGGGTGCCTGTGGTTGAGGCGGCGGTGGTGCATAGGTCGGCTGCGGCGGCGCCTGGTAGTAGCCGCCCGGCGGCGGAGTCGGCGGCATAGCCGCGGCCAGTTCGCCGGCTTCGAGAATGCCGACGGTGTACTCGATACCGCCCATGAGTTTTGCGATGAGATTATACACGAGCGCGGCGATCGCCACCATGATCGTACCGAATACGGCGTTGAAGAGGGCGTACAGGATCGGCATTATGACGATCATCATCGGACCGCTCACCGCGGCGGTATCGAAATCAGTCGCGGCCGACGGATTGAGCGAACTCATGAAGGCTATGATCGGCATCAGGAAGATCGCCGTGAACAGGCCCAGCAGGAAGCCGAGGATAAGGTTCACGAGGAACCCCACCTTGATCACTGACCAGACCCCGATCGATTTCATTTCAAATCGCATGCCTCACCTCACTGTTTGGCGCGGCCGGTCCGCGATCAGGTTGATCCGGACCGTCTGCCCCGTTCCCCGATATTGCCCGGAAGATACGTCGTCGAGGCCAAAATTCAAGCGCTTATTCCCGTCAGGCCGGCCGGATGATGAAGCGGGCATCGACCGCCTTGCAGCGCGCCATTTCCGGCGACGCTATGAACGGGTTGATGTCGATCTCACTGAAACAATGGAACTCTTTGACGAGTTGTGACAGCCGCTGCAACGTTTCTTCGACCGTCGCGATATGCACCGGCGGCGCCCCGCGATAGCCCTTGAGCAGCGGGTACGACTTGAGCGAGCGGATCATGTCGCGCACGTGAACATCGGTCAGCGGGTTGATGCGGAACGCGACGTCTTTCATGATCTCGACATAGATGCCGCCGAGGCCGAACATGATCAGCGGGCCGAACGACGGATCGACCGTCATCCCCATGACCGTCTCGACGCCGCCGGCGACCATCTGCTGAAGCGCTACGGTAAACGTTTCGTCGCCCGACAAATCACCCTTGACCCGGTCCTTCAGGTCACGGAACGCCTCGCGGATTTCCTTGTCGGTGCGGAGGTCGACCACGACGCCGCCGATCTCGGTCTTGTGCAGGATTGCCGGCGTGCTGACCTTCATCACGACCGGCAGCCCCATTTCACGGGCGGTCGCGACCGCCTCTTTTTCGGTCGTGGCATAATGATATTCGGCGGCGGGAATGCCGTAGGCGGCGAGAATCTCGATCGCGCGGGCGCCGACAATCGCGTTCTGCCCGGCCGCCCGAGCCTCGTCGACAATCTGCTGCACGCGCGACGAATCGACCTTGAACGTCTTGAGCTTGCCGCGCGGGGCGTTGATGCGCTGACGGTAATGGCTTATCGTGGCGAGCGTCTTGGCGATCGCCTCCGGGTAGATGTACACCGGTATGTTATGCTGCTTGAGGAACTCAATCCCGGCCGAGTTGCGGCTGGCCCCCATAAAACAGGCGAGGACCGTCTTCTTGCAGTCGGCCATCGCCTCGTGAATATTCTTGGCGACCTCGAGTTCGTCGATCGT
>CAYPYM010000609.1:0-2524 GCA_964414435.1 uncultured Ignavibacteriales bacterium
CTATCTCGGTTTCGGACGAATACGGCTCGGTCGGCGCCAACGGCACGATCCTGCTCGAGAACAACCCGACCATCGCCGGCAGCGTCCATAGCGCCACCCCCGGCGGCATCACGATCACCGGTAGCGGCACCGTGCTCGGCGACACCTCCAGTACGGTCAAGCCGAAAGATTACAGCAAGCTCATCTCGCCCGAACAGTTCGCCTGGGCCGCCGGCGAAAACAAGGCCCCGCTCGGCATGTACGGCTCGTTCACCTACAACAGCGGCAGCCACGACCTTTCCGTCGCGGGCGGCGAGACCATGACTCTCGAATCGGGCGTGTACGTCTTTAACAACATCACCCTCGAGCAGTCGGCCCAGATCAAGCTCGCCCCCGGCGCCAACGTCGTGATCTACATGACCGGTGACTTCGATATGCGCAACAAGTCGATGGTCAACGACGGCGGCAAGCCGGCCAGTTTCCAGGTCTATTCGTCCGGCTCCAAGTTCTCGATGGGCCAGAGCGCCGAATTCACCGGCACCGTGGTCGCCCCCCACGTGAACTTCCTGCTGTCCAACTACGCCGACTACTACGGCGCGATGATGGCAAACGAGGTCGACCTGAGCAACAACCCCCGCTTCCACTATGACCGCAGTCTCGGCACGATCGCGATGGGCTACACCGGCCGTATCGTGCGCGTTGCGTGGAAGGAGATGTAGGATACCGCCGAAAGAGAATTGCGAATCTGACGCATATTGACGAATACCCTCCCTGTTACCTGACCTGACATACCATGCGTGCACCGGGCGAGCCCTCCTCGCCCGGTTATTTTTTGGGGGAATCAGATTGATTGCGGCGTGTTAGTCGCGTCCCTGATCGGCGGTCGAGTCGGACTGATAGACTTCCCACCGATGGTCGCGGCGGATGAAAAGCTTGTCGGAGAAAAACGGGTAAACCTTCTGCTCAGCCTCATTAACGAGGTTCCGCAGGTTCGCAATCGCTTCCGGGTCGTTGCTTCCAGCCACGAGGAGAAGGTCCCGCGCAGGTAGAGCCACTATCGGGACACCATCAAGCCCGAGCTGGCCGTCCTCCCACATCTCGTCGAACAGCAGCAAACTGGCGTCGAAATCCCCGCCAGCGGTGATCAACTGCCCACCTCCCTCGACTGGATACCTCATCGTCTGAGGAAGGACTCGTGTCAGATTGGCCATGGCCATCGCGAAGAGATCGTCCGGATCGAGATCGATCATGGCGAATCGCTCCTGAGTTAGATAGGCAAAGCTCTTTTCGCCGTCGAAAGCGTACAGCACGACCAGTTCCTCATTCAGATCGCGATGGACCGGCCCAAGGGCAGGATCCCCTTTCCGTTCCCCGATCACGTTACGGGCATCTTCCAAGTACGCCCGGCAGCGCACCAGCGGCACCAGGTTGGCGAGATCTCCGAACAAGGACTCGGGATCTTCCACACGCTCCAGATGGGCCTCAACATACCGAGTGATCAGTTCATCGAGCGACTCGGGTTGCAGCTTGTAGTCGGCGTAGGGTCGCTGCAGATTGACGGTCCAGGGCACGTGTCCATCCGACTTGATCGTGACGACCAACTGGCCGTTGATCTCGAATTGAGACTCGGGAAGCGCCTTGTCGAATGCCTCGATGAAGCGCATCATAAACTGCTCCGGCGTGAGCAGACTGTCTTGCGCCTTAACGGCACCGCCGCCGGTCAAAAGCGTTGTGAGAGAGAGGATGATCTTCCCGAACTTGCCCATACTCTAAGAAAGTTCCGACGCCCCGGTCTGTCAAGGCCTCTCCCCCGGAAACATTTCTTCCTTTCCCGGTTACAAAGGGCAGGGTATATTCACCGGCATAACCATGGAGACAGACATGCACCATAAGTCAGCCGCCCTTACGCTTTTCCTCACCGCCGCCATCGCCCTTGTCCTGCCGGGATCGTTCCCCGCCGCCGAGGACACCCCCAAATTCGACCTCATGAACCTGGTCGGCGAGTGGGAAGGCGAGGGCATGTTCCTCATGCCGGTGACCGGCTCCGAGATCTCGATCGAGGGCCACGGCAGTTTCGTCTACGACGAAGCCAACGACCGGATCCGCACCTCCATGAGCGGCAGCAAGCTTTTTATCAACTACTCCGACTCCGGCTACCTCCAGTACTACCCGGCGACCGACTCGGTCTCGTGGGAGGTCTGGGATTCGTGGGGCAAGCATGCGCTCTACTGGGGCCAGATCAAGGACGATCAACTCGTGGCGAACCGGGTGTACAAACACGACAACTACCGCGTGCAGGTGAAATTCCCTCACCCCGACACGCTCGATTTCCATCTGATCGTCCGCGACGAGAAAAGAGAATTCGACAAGGCGCGGTTCCTGCTCTGGCGGGTCACCGACGAACAGTAGCCACTATGGCCAACTGGAAAACATCGGTCGACAGCCTCGTGCGCAATTTTCTCGAGGCGCTCAACGCGTCGGTCGCCCCGATGAAGGCGGCGCGCATTCTCGATGACGGTCTGGTCGGGTACGACGACTGGAGCCG
>CAYPYM010000610.1:0-2520 GCA_964414435.1 uncultured Ignavibacteriales bacterium
ATACGCACCGCACGTTCGACGTACTGCTTATCATGGGATTCGCCACGTTTCACTGGTACTGGACCGCTACGGCGTGGGTCATCTTCCTCATCACGCTCAGCGCCTACGTCAACTGGCTGCGCGATTGGAGGGATCCTGCGCAGCGCGCCGAGGAGGCGGGAGAGCAGCTGGCGAAGGCCGTCGAGGGCGCCCTGAGGAAGGTCGTAACAAGGGCTGAGAACGCGGCCGCACCGCGGGGGATGCACTAGGCCATGGGACCCTACGAGCAGGCCGTACGCACGGCCATGGATCTGACGGACCAGGGGCAGGCGCCGGAGCAGGCCGTCCGGGCGCAGCGCCTGAGCATGAGGACGTTCCGGCAGGGCCGCTACATGGTGCTGCTGTCGGAGGATGGGGCGCTAGGCGAGGACGACCGCGCCACCGCCCGCCGGGCCATCGACGCAATGGAGCGCGACGGCCATACCGGCAAGGCGTGGGAGCTGGTCAAGGACCTCGTCACGCTGCGCTTCGGGCCGCCGTCCACCCGCAAGGTCACGCTGGGTATGAACGTCAGCGACCTCGTGCGGTATCGCGAGGCGGAGTTCAATCACGCCTTCGACGCCGTGACGAACGTCTGCGCGGCGGCAGATCACATCCACGTGCCGATACTGGCTGCGGAGGACGCGGCTGAGTTGAAGCGCCGGCTGGAGCACGCCCAGCGTCAGCTGCGTGAGCTGCGGCGCCGGATCGAGGAGGCCACGCGATGAGCGTTTTCAAGCGGGTAGAGTACCCGGCCAAGTGGATCCGGGCCGGGGACATCTCCGTGGTGTGGATCCAGGCACAGCGCCCCCGGAACGAGGCCGAGGAGATCCGCATCGCGGAGGAGTTCGACCCCGATGCGTTCGACTTCCTCACCGTCTGCGAGACCAAGGACGGGCGCTATCACGTGATCGACGGCCAGACGCGCCTCGGCGCCGTGCGCAGGCTGTGGGGAGACCAGGAGCGCGTGCCCTGCCGCGTCCTAGCCACCAAGAGTATCCAGGAGGCGGCGCGCATCTGGCGCACCATGAACCGCGGCCATAAGACGCCGCGCGCCATCGATGACTTCCGCGTAGCCGTCACGGCCGAGGACGCGGAGGCGACGGCCGTCGACGCCATCGTGCGCGGGCTTGGGCTCCACGTCCAGAGTACGGCCGGAGAGGGCTACGTCAGCTGCGTAGGTACGCTCTTGCGCGTCTACCGTAAGCACGGCGCCGACCATCTCAAGCTGGTGCTGGGCCTCATCATCGACATCTGGGGCAAGGACCCGGCCGGGTTCATCTCCTCGTCAGTCGAGGGGTTCTCCCACTTCCTCGACGACTTCGAGGCGTTCGACCGCAAGCGGCTGGTGTCCAAGGTCTCGAAGCGGTTCACTCCGGCGCGTCTCATCGGGGCGGCACGTCAGCGCAGAGACGTATTCCGCGGTACCATGCCGCGGGCCGTTGAGGCGCTGCTGGTCCAGGAGTACGACCACGGGCTACGTACCGGGGCCAGGCTGGGGGAGGAGTAGCCCGCCATGACAACCATAATCGAGGGGAAGAACACCGTGGACGCTACCGCAACCCGTGCGCTTCGCTGGCTGGCTGACGCCTACGAGCAGGCGCAACGTATCAGGATCGAGACCGGCGAACGCATCCGGGCCGTGCTTCAGGGCCGGGACGAGACATGGAGCATGCCGCCGACTGACGATGACCCGGCGATGGTCCTCAAGGCTATCGCTACCGGGGACGACCTCGGGCCCGTACCCATCCTGGGCCGGACCTACCGACGCCACTACGAGGAGGAGCGCGAGATGTTCAAGGAGATGGACCGCGCGCTCCGGGCGCACCCCGTGTGGCCGTGGCTATCACGCGTGAAGGGCATCGGCCCGACGCTGGCCGGCAAGATGCTGGCGCGGTTCGACGTCGAGAAGGCCGAGCACGTATCCTCGTTCTGGGCCTATGCCGGCCTGGCAACGGTGCCGGCCGAGCGCTACCACTGCGACACGTGCGGATTGGTACGCGCGTGGCCGGTTGGCTACAACGTGACCGGCAAGCACTCCAAGCTCGGCAGTACGACCGCCTGCAAGGGGACGCTCATCAAGGTAGCCGGGCCGGATGACGGCGTGCGTTGCGCGCAGCCGCGGCCCGGGCGCGGGTCGAAGGCCGCCTATGACCAGTACGCGAAGAAGATCATGTACCTGGTCGGTACCTCGTTCCTCAAGTCCGGCGGTCCCTACGAGGAGCAGTACCGTCGGCATCGTGCCCGCCTGGAGGTCGAGCGCCCCGGCTGGGCAGACGGCCGGAAGCACCTCACGGCGCTGCGTCACGCCGAGAAGCTGTTCCTTTCCCACCTGTGGCAGGTGTGGCGCGAGGCCGTCGGACTACCCGTGACGGAGCCCTACGCCGAGGCCGAGCTTGGCCACGGCGGCATGATCGACCCGTGGAGCATGGTGGAGTAAAGCCGGGGCCTCCGAGAAACCCGGCGTAAACGAGCGAGCCGTCGTCGCTGAGAAATCCGTAG
>CAYPYM010000611.1:0-2513 GCA_964414435.1 uncultured Ignavibacteriales bacterium
CCGATGTCACGGTCCGGTCGCGCGGTGTCATGGAGAAGTGCAGCTACTGCGTGCAGCGGATCAATCGCGGCAAGAAGAAAGCCAAGCTCGACAATCGCACGGTGCGCGACGGTGAGGTCGTGTCGGCCTGCCAGCAGGCCTGTCCGGCCGACGCGATCGTGTTCGGCAATATCAACGATCCGGAGAGCCGGGTCACCAAAATCAAGAAGCAGGCCCGCGACTATGCGCTGCTCGCCGAGTTGAATACGAAGCCGCGCACGACTTATCTGGCGAAGATTCGCAACCCCAATCCGGAGATCAAGGCGTAACCGGAAAAGAGGCGACGAAAGACAGTCAACGATATTGATAGACGAAACAGGTGAGTACAGAAGCACAACATAATTCGCTCGTGGTCAGCGAGGAAGTGTTCATCCCGGGCAATCCGTCTTACGAGGATATCACCGAGGCGGTCTGCCGGGTCCCCGAACGGAAAGGCACTCCGAAAGCCTGGTGGATCCTGTTCGCCCTCGCCTCCAGCCTGACGATCATGTTCTTCGGCCTGATCGGGTATCTCTTCTGGGAAGGGATCGGACTCTGGGGTGTGAACATTCCGGTCGGTTGGGGCTGGGCGATCGTGAACTTCGTCTTCTGGGTCGGTATCGGTCACGCCGGTACGCTGATTTCGGCGATTCTGTTCCTCCTGCGGCAGCGCTGGCGGACCTCGATCAACCGTTTCGCCGAGGCGATGACGATTTTCGCCGTCATCTGCGCGCTCATGTTTCCGACTATTCACGTCGGCCGTGTCTGGGTGATCTACTGGACCATGCCGATTCCGAACCAGATGGGCATGTGGCCGAATTTCCGCTCGGGTCTGATCTGGGACGCCTTTGCGGTCGGCACCTACTTCCTCTGTTCGCTGATGTTCTGGTATGTCGGGCTGGTGCCCGATCTGGCCACGCTGCGCGACCGCGCCAAGAAGAAAATTCGCAAGATCGCCTATGGCATATTCGCTCTCGGATGGCGCGGCGGCAACCGCCAGTGGCGCCATTACGAGTTGGCGTATCTCGTACTCGCCGGCGTGTCGACTCCGCTGGTCCTCTCGGTGCACTCGATCGTGTCGACCGACTTCGCGACCGCCCTGATCCCCGGCTGGCACTCGACTATTTTCCCGCCCTATTTCGTGGCCGGCGCGATCTATTCCGGCTTCGCCATGGTGATGACCCTCGCGGTGATCGCCCGCTGGACCTACAACCTCGAGCACATCTTCAATCTCAAGGTGCTCGAGCGGATGAACATTATCATGTTGGTGACGGGGTCGATGGTCGGCTACTCCTACGGTCAGGAGTTCTTCATCGCCTGGTACTCCGGCAACATGTACGAGCAATTCACCTTCATCAACCGGGCTTTCGGTCCCTACGCCTGGGCGTACTGGACCATGATCACGTGCAACGTGATCGTGCCGCAGATTTTCTGGTTCAAGAGGCTGCGGACGAGCATCCCGGTGATGTTTGTTGCCTCGATATTCGTCAATATCGGCATGTGGTTCGAGCGGTTCGTTATCGTGATGTCGCTCTCGCGCGACTTCCTGCCGTCGAGCTGGCACTACTACAGCCCGAGCTGGCACGATATCGGCCTGCTGATCGGATCCTTCGGTCTGTTCTTCACTCTGTTCCTGCTCTTCCTCCGGTTCCTGCCGATGGTGGCGATGGCCGAGGTGAAGCAGGTTCTGCCGCAGGCCGACCCGCATCACGGGGAGCAGAAGCATGGCTGAGGCGAAAAAACAAGTGTTCGGCCTGCTGGCCGAATTCAAGTCGACCCACGACCTGTTGAACGCCGCGATCAAAATGCGTGAGGCCGGCTACACCCGCTACGACTGCCACTCACCGTTTCCGGTGCACGGCATGGACGACGCGATGGGGCTGGGGCGTTCGCCGGTCGGTTACATTGTCGGCATCTGCGGCAGCACCGGCCTGATCGGGTTCACCCTGTTCCTGTACTGGGTCACGGCCGTGGCTTACCCGATGGTGATATCGGGCAAGCCGTTCTTCAGTTATCAGGCGTACGTGCCGCCGATCTTCGCAATCACGATTCTGTCGTCGGCGCTGGCCGCGACATTCGGCATGCTGGCGCTCAATCATCTGCCGCGCCTGAATCACCCGCTGTTCTCGTCGAAAGAGTTCGAGAAAGTGACCGACGGCGGCTTTTTCGTGAGTGTCGAGTCGGTCGATTCCAAATTCGACGCCGAGAAGACCCGCGCCTATCTCGAGTCCATCGGCGCGACGCTGGTCGAAACGATCGGTGAGGAAGAGGAGGCGGCGGTATGATACGCCGGTTCACTCTCGTCATCGCGCTGTTTGCGGTCATCGCGCTGGCCCTTCCGGGTTGTTACCAGGGGCGGCCGTCGACCAAGCCGCCGATCCATATCAACCCGAATATGGACAACCAGCCGAAATTCCAGGCAATGGAAGAAGATGACTTCTACCCGAACAAATCCGCCATGCGGATGCCGGTGGAGGGCACCGTCGCGCGCGAGT
>CAYPYM010000612.1:0-2509 GCA_964414435.1 uncultured Ignavibacteriales bacterium
GACGTCTTGCCCTGCCCGGTGAATCGAACCGCCCGCTTCCCGAGAAGCAGAAACCGGGTATGGTTCGTCTTTTCATCCTCAATAGACTTGCGTACCACCCGCAGCCCGTACCGGTCGGCCGTGAGCGGACCGGCAATCGCAGCGCAAGCGGTCCCGCTGCTTTCAGCGACCATCCGGGCCGCGCCGGCGGTGTCGTAGTAGGGCACCGGTTCGATATCGGGATGCTCCCGGAAAAACCGCCGGCATTGATCCAGCGCCACCGGGTGGGAATAGACCCGTCGGATCCGGCCGAATCCGACTCCTTTCGGAGCGAGAAGGCAGTGTACGATTCGAAGCTGCGTCTCGCCGGCGATGACCAGCGAACGATCGAGCAGGAGATCGTAATTGCGATGGATGGAGCCGACCAGTGAGTTTTCAATCGGGATAACGCCGAACCGGGCTCGCCCGTTCTCCACCGCATCGAAAACATCCTCGAACGAGTCGCACGGCTGCGGTCCGATTGCCCCCTTGACGAGCAATCGGGCGGCAAGCTCCGAGAAAGCGCCCCGCTCCCCCTGGAATGCTACCGTCGTTCGGCTCATGGGATTCGACTCGATGACCTGTGAAGACTCTGTCTGGAATCAGAACTGGTTCGTTCGAAGCATGACGAGCGTGCAGGCCCGGACCACCTCGATCCCGATCTGCTCAAGCTCATGGGCGAGCCGCTCGTTTTCGGCGCTGGGATTGAAGATGACCCGACGCGGGTGCAGCTCGATAATCAGTTCCTTCAGAGACTGAGATATTCTCGCGTTGACATAAAGCGTGAGCGTATCAACCGGATCATCGATATCGGCCAGCGACCGCACCCCCGCGACCCCGTCCACGGTATGTCCGGCCGGATGCACCGGGATCGGGACATAGCCGCACTCCTTGAGCAAATGGACAGCTTTGAACGAGTACCGCTCCTCCTTGGTGGAGGCGCCCAGGACGGCCACCCGGGCATGTGCGACGGCTTTTGCCATCAGATGATTCTCCTCGATCATGCCTATACCGAAGTCGACTTGTCCGGCTTCATGACGAATGTAACATCGGCCCGCGCCGGACGGTTCACAAAAAAAGTGCGCCGTCCCGGAAAGACGACGCACCGTCTGGTAGGATGAGAGGGATGAGGCTATTTGGGTACGTTGTTCGGGTCGAACTCGGCCACTTTCTGAGCGAACGTCCAGGCGTGCCGCTCGGGGCAGAGCACCGTAAACGTGCGGTCGCCATAGAATTGGGTCTTCGGCTCCTGACGGATTTCGGCGCCGGCCGCCTTCACCCGTTCGAAAAAGGCGTCGACCCCGTCGACATACACGTAAAGCGTGATCGGGCTGCCGGAGAGGCTCTTCGCCGACGGCCACTCTTTGTTCTCGGGACCGAGCATGATGACGCAATCCTGATACTGCATTTCGGCGTGCATGATGCCGCCGCTCTTGTCGGGCATAGTGAAATTCGTCTTGAAGCCGAAAGCTTCCTCGTAGAATTTCACCGCGCTCTTCGGGTCGCTCACCACGAGATACGGGCTGACCCAGTTCATTTCGGGCGCTTTCACCGGTTGATCGGACATAACGCTGCTCCTCCGGGCCGTCCCGCCGCGGCGGACCGGCCCCAAAAGTGTATTGATTGTATCTATGTTACGTCCAATATAAGGCGAGTGTTGCCGGTGTCAATCACAGGATGACCGAAAATGGGGGACGAGAAGCTGAATGTGATACCGGTGCCTCAGATGAGGCGGGGGAGCACTCCGGCCGGGTCGAATTTCTCTTTAATCTTGCGCGAATAAATCGCGTCGACCGAACCGGTCTTCTCCGAAAGAGCATCGAGCAGCGTCCGGCGGTCGATCGCCTTCTGACGCATCGTCACGAAATCATCGGCGCCGGTCAACGGCATCACCCGGAACGTGGCGTTCACGATCAGGCCCAGCAGCCCCCAGGAACCGGCAAAAATCTTGACGATATCATACCCGGCGACCGATTTGAAACAGGCCGAACCGGGCGTGATGACCTCGCCCTCGGGGGTGACGATTTGGGCCTTGACGAAATACTTCTTGAGCGGTACGTCATGGCCGTGCATCATCCCGCTGAGACCGACCGCCAGCGCCCCGCCGACCGACCCGACATAGGGAAGGGAGGCGTGCGGAAGATACAGGTTGTCCTCGCGGAGACGGTGATTCAGTTCACGCAGGGGGTATCCGGCGCCAAGCGTGACGGCAAAATCGACCGGGGCGAGTTCGATATACTGGTTGAGACGGTCGGTGCGGATCGAAATCACCCGCTCGAACGTCTCGCCGGCCGGATCCACATTGTTGCCGAACCCGGTGATATAGACCGCCTGCCGGTGACGATTGGCCAGTTTCAGCAGCGCCGCGGCCTCCTCGGCCGATTCCGGATGGAAGGTCGGCACGTGCTTCTGCCACGTCAGGCGGTCATCGGGAAACTCGCTCTCGATTACCCGGAGAAATGAATCAAGTTCAGTCATGGCGCCAAGATAG
>CAYPYM010000613.1:0-2507 GCA_964414435.1 uncultured Ignavibacteriales bacterium
GGAACTATTTGCTTATTTAGGCGTGGAATTGGCCTAAAAGGAGCCTAAGGGGTTGGGAGTTCAGGGTTTGGAGTTCAATGTTCGTGTTGTATGGATTTGATTCGCCGTTTGGCGGGGATATTATTTTGCATATAAGATTTTGAAAAATGAACAACGTAATAATTCGCGTTTCCCGGCTTGCATCAGATAAATCCCATAGGAAATTGTTATTTACCCTTTCAAATTTATTCTATTTAAGTTCATAATTTTCTATTATTGTATTGTATGAAGAAGCCTGCCAAAATTTTAGTAATAGATGATGATGTAGTAATCAGGGAGATAGTCTCTTCCTTTCTCTCCGGGTTATCCCATAACGTTTATACCGCTGCCGATAGCACTGCTGCCGAAAAAATAATTAAGGAAAAAATACCTGATCTGATAATATCCGACGTGAGAATGCCGGATAAAGATGGAATTGAAATTCTTAAGTACGCAAAAAGTGTAAACAGCAATATTCCCGTCATACTTATTACTGCGTATGATGACGTGGAAATGACCATCAAAGCAATGCAGCTCGGCGCATATGATTATATCGAGAAACCTCTTGATAAAAACAAGTTTCTTTTTGTTGTCGAAAGGGCCCTTGAAACAAAGCGTCTCAGTGAACGTCTTGAAGTAATTTCTTCCGAAGCTGACGAACAGGATAAACCTGAAGAGCAGCTTATAGGAAAATCAGAACCTATCCGGAATATAATCAAGAACGTCGGCAGGGTATCCTCAAACAGGGTAACGACTCTTATTCAAGGCGAAAGCGGAACGGGCAAGGAGGTTATTGCCAAGTTTATACATCACTGCGGAGTTACAAAAGACGAACCGTTTATCGCAGTTAACTGCACGGCGCTCACCAATACTCTGCTGGAAAGTGAATTATTCGGTCACGAGAAGGGTTCGTTCACCGGTGCCGAGAGGGAGAAGAAGGGTAAATTTGAACTGGCAGGAAAAGGAACGATCTTCCTCGATGAAATTGCCGATATATCTCCGAACCTGCAGGTGAAACTCCTGAGAGTGATCCAGGAAAGAGAGTTTGAAAGGGTGGGCGGTGAAAAAACAATCAAGATGGAAGCGAGGATAATTGCTGCGACAAACAGAAAACTCGAAAAAATGGTTGAAGAAGGGAAGTTCAGAGAAGATCTCTTCTACAGGCTTTCGGTTTTTACCATAAACGTTCCACCCCTCAGAGACAGGAGGGAAGATATTCCCGAACTTGCCGTTCACTTCCTGAACAAAATAAACAGGCAGCTTCATAAGAATGTAAGAAAAATTCCGTATGGCGTAATTGAACTTCTTCAAAACCACATATGGGTCGGGAATGTGCGCGAGCTGGAAAACGCGATAATACAGGGGGTGATCTTATCCAAAGGAGAGGTCCTGGAGAAAGAACATATTTTTCTGAATGGCGAAGAAAAAAACTATGATTATCAACTGCAGGATTTAACCCTCAGTGCGATGGAGAAGGAACATATAAAACACGTGCTTGATAAAGTTAACTGGGATAAAAAAAAGGCCGCAAAGATTCTGGGTATTTCAAGACAGACACTATATGCTAAAATTCAGCATTATTCCTTATCTCCCGGTTAATTATTCCCTCTGTTGCTAAATTCTTTTTCATATTATACCAGGACTGAAAATTATTTTTTGCATTTAGTTATAAAAAGCGAATTCGTTTTTCACCCTGTGGGGAGAAATATCTCTCATTTATCGTCAATTCTTCTGCAGAATATACTTTTTATTTGAGATTTAATAGAAATTTAATATTTCATATTTGTCCTTTTTAATTTACAATTTTTACTTGAAGATATGGAATTCAGTTAAAGTAGTTTGTTGATGTGTCCAGTTTCTGAACTCTATAAAATATAAAGAATCCAAAAAATGGAATCCCCACACTTCGATTAACGCTTGAATTGTCAAATAATAATGAGGAAATTATAGGTACGGAACTTGCTTCATTAATATCTTACAGAGGGTATCTATTAACAATAAAACTATTTTTAACCTGATGGATATAAACAAAGATTCATTGCAGGGAATACAGGGGCTGCTCATCCTCAAAATTAATAATAAGGAATACTGTTCCGACATCAAAAACGTTTCAATTGTGCTTAAACTTGATGAAGAAACCCTGCACAGTTACAGCCCTAAAGAAGGCATCCTTTTTTACCGGAACGGGAAATTCAAATTATTGGACATAAACGGTATACTGAATGCCGGCAAAGTGCGGGCGTCGAACAGTTCAAAAATTATACTGTTCGAAACGTTCGGCAGTCACTTTGGTTTTATTGCTGACGAGATACTGGAAATTATAACCATTGATTCATTGTTTATCGAAAAATCTCTTGATTTTGTAGCCTACACCGGTGACAGTTTTGTCAGCGGCGAGTTGATTATGCACGATAGAAAAATATATTTCTTTAATTTTGAAAAATTCAGCAGGGACCTGGCTGATCTAAAAATATTGGATGTCTCTGCAT
>CAYPYM010000614.1:0-2507 GCA_964414435.1 uncultured Ignavibacteriales bacterium
GTTGTGATCCCACGACGCCACGAACACGCCGGCGGCGTTATCGGCCAGGGTCACCGGATAGCAGTAGACTACGAATTCATCGGTCAGTTCCAGCGGTATGATCGCCGGCGAACCGTCGGCGTGCGCCGGCCGGTCGCCGTAACGGTCGAACATCGACAGCGTCGCCTCATCCCACGGAACGGTCCCGTCGCTGCCGTCGCGATGGAACTCCTCCACGCAGGTCACACCGTCACCGTCACGGACATACACGGCGGCGTCGCGGAGCGGCTCCTCCTGCTGAAGGAGTTCAACCAGCGCCTCGAAGTCCTGCCCCGGCGCGGTCTGGTGCAGCACCGGCTCGAGTTGTTGGGCGAGCGATTCGAAATCGGAGTAGTGCCGCCCCTCACCGGTGCTGATCGAGACGTCGCGGTGCGGCGCAAAGACCAGGAGCGCCAGCGATGCAAAGACAAAAACCACCTGGACGATAATCAGGTGGCTCAACCGGGCCATCAGACCGGGCTTGTGGCTCGACAGCAAACGCTTGAAGGGAGAGGGCGTTTCCTTGTTCATAGATGGATTTATCGGCACCGGTGGGCGATGCTGAATTGGGTACGCCCCATACCAACATAAAAAACTGGGAGTGGCGGAGGGGGGATGCCCGACTCTAACGTCAGGTGGCTGGATATAATCCAGCGCACGCCACTCCCAGATCTTGTGATCGGGTGTTTCAGCTGTCCTAAAAGCAAGGGGTGTGCCGATGCCGTGCCGGCCGCCGCAATAGTCCCCCGGACAGTCCATTTGTCAATCGCAGATAGTAACTTGGCGTGAAGATGTGATACCGATTCTGCCCCCTCAGCCCGACCCGAAACGGAACCGCCGGTGTAGGCAACCTCCGGCACTTCCGGCCCCTCTCCCCCAGCCACAAAAAAACCGGAGGGAGTAAACCCTCCGGTCGAAAATTGCGCAGAATAAACGCCGATCAGACCCGGGCGGCCTCTTTGTCCTCGAGTTCCTCGATATGCTTCTCGGCCGCCACCGCGGCGGTGGTACCGTCGCCGACAGCGTTGGTGATCTGGCGAACCAGTTGCGAGCGGACATCGCCGCAGGCGAAGATGCCCTTGATCGATGTTTCCATGCGTTCGTTGGTGATGATATATCCGCCGGCATCCTTCGTGAGCTCTTCCCGGGTGACATTGGAATTCGGATGGAATCCGATGAACGGGAAGACCGCGCCAACTTCGAGCTTGCTCGTTTCGCCCGTCTTCACGTTGCGCAGCTCCAGGTCGGTCACCTGACGACCGTTGCCGTTTATCCGTTCGACCACGGTATCCCAGATAAACTCCATCTTGGGATTGTCGAATGCCCGCCGCTGGATGATCTTCTGGGCGCGGAGTTCGTCGCGACGATGAATGACGTACACCTTCTTCCCGAACTTGGTCAGGTAGGCGCCCTCCTCGACCGCGGCGTCGCCGCCGCCGACCACCGCAATGACCTGGTCTTTGAAAAACGCGCCGTCGCAGATGGCGCAGTAGGAAACGCCCTTACCGGCATAGTCCGCCTCGCCCGGAACACCCAGCTTCACCGGCGAACCGCCGGTCGACAGGATTACCGCCTTGGCCCGATACGTATTGCCGGAGGCGCACCGGACCACTTTCTCGTCGCCCTCGGTGTAAATCTCTTCGACTTCCTCCGAGCCGATCTCCAGCCCGAACTTCTTGGCATGCTCGGCCATCTTCATCGCCAGTTCGGCGCCCGAGATCAGGTCGAAACCGATGTAGTCTTCGACTTCCTCGGTGTTGGCAATCTGGCCGCCCGGAAGGTATTTTTCGAGGCAGATCGTCTTGCGGCGGGCGCGGGCCCCGTACAGGCCGGCGCACAATCCGCCCGGACCGGCGCCCACTACCACGATGTCGTAATGCTTCACTTCAGCCATTCTCAGGTCCTTCAAACAGTATATCTCAAAAACGCTTCTTTGACTTCTCCCCGACCGGTCCATCCGGCAGTCGTACGATCAAACAGCGGTATCGACCGTCGGTTCACGGAAATGTACCGGCCGCCCCGCAGTATAGGCAAATTTGTCCCCGCTGCCAAGGCCCTGACAGGCTTTCGTCATATATCGAACGGCGGCGGCCGCTGGTCGCTACCAGTCCACCCCTTTCTGGGCCAGGATGCCTTTCTGGTACGGGTGCTTGATCTCTTTCATCTCCGTCACCAGATCAGCCTTCTCGATCAGCCAGTCGCGCGCGCCGCGGCCGGTGATCACGAGATGCTGCTCGGGCGCCTTCGCCGCGAGGATATCCTCGACCTCTTCATCGGTGACCAGTCCCAGATCGACTGCGACATTGAGTTCGTCGAGAATGACCAGCGGGAAGTCGCCCGACGTGATCTTCTCGATCGAGAAGGCTACGCCTTTTTTGGCGGCGGCGCGATGCTCTTCGAAATCCTTGTTGTCGTCGACTATCCCGACAAATCCCTCGCCGACCGTATGCAGCTCGACATTCGGTTCAAGGCGCTTGATTCCCTTCAGC
>CAYPYM010000615.1:0-2503 GCA_964414435.1 uncultured Ignavibacteriales bacterium
CTCGTTCGATGTCTCGCGTAACTTTTCAGTGTACCCGACAAGAGAAACCCGTTTCAAAGGAGGCGTCGAACCGGCATGAAAAGACGAATCACCATCGCACTGACAGTATTGATTTGCGCCGCCGCAGTCGCGGCCGAACCACCCACCCTCAACGCCCCGTTCACCGATGCACCGGTCAAGATCGACGGACGGCTGGATGATCAGGCCTGGACGGGAGCCGCGCTCGCGACCGATTTCAGCCAGTTTCGACCGGTCGACGATGTCAAACCGGAGGTGGCCACGCGGGTGCTGGTGACCTACGACAACGACAACCTGTATTTCGGCTTCTTCTGCGAAACCGATCCGAGCGAGATCCGCAAAACCCTGACCGACCGTGACCGGATTTACCAGGACGATTTTGTCGGGGTCATGCTCGATACGTACGGCGACGCGGTCTGGGCCTACGAATTCTACGTCAACCCGCTCGGGGTGCAGGGAGACATACGCTGGGTGCTGGCGGGCGACGAGGACACGCGGTTCGATCTGGTCTACCACAGTGCGGCCAGTGTGACCGATTCCGGCTGGCAGGCCGAAATGGCGATCCCGTTTTCATCGCTGCGGTTCCCCGACGGGGAGGAGCAGGTCTGGCGCATCAACTTCTGGCGCAACCACCCGCGCGAGGTCGTTCACAAGTTCTCGTGGGCACCGATCAAGATCGGCTCACCCTGCTTTTTCTGTGAGTTCGGCTACCTGACCGGGGTGAAAGGGGTACATGCGGGCAGCAAGATCGATCTGCTGCCGGCGGTCGTGGGGACGCAGGCGGGCAGCCTGAGCGATCCCGGCGACCTGCAGTCGCCGTTCGATAATCTCAATCCCGACATGGCCGCCGAGCTGAACGGACGGTTCCGGGTCGGCGACGGTCTGACGATCGAGGCGACGGTCAATCCCGACTTCTCCCAGGTGGAATCGGACGAGGCGCAGATCGATGTCAACTCGAATTTCGCCCTCTTCTTTCCGGAGCGGCGCCCGTTTTTCCAGGAAGGCGGTGATCTCTACGGGACCTATATCGACGCTATCTACACGCGCGCGATCAACGATCCCTCGGCGGCGATCAAACTGACCGGACGCTCCGGCCGGGCGAGCTATTTCTTCCTGAACGCAACCGACAACCACAGCCCGCTGTTGATTCCGCTCGAGGAGCAATCGGCGTTTGTCCCGCTCGAAAAGAGCTACTCCAATATCGGTCGCATTCGCCGCAGTGTCGGTCGCGACTCGCATATCGGGGCGCTGTTCACCGATCGCCGGATCGACCTCGGCGGCGGCGCCAACACTGTCTACGGCGCTGACGGATCGGTGCGGTTCCTGGACAAATACCAGTTCCAGTTCCAGGTGCTCGGGAGCCATACGAACGAGCCGATCCGCCCGGCCCTCTCGGCCGACTTCCTGCCGGACACGACGTTCGACAACGGCAACCACACGGTGGCGCTCGATGGCGAGTCCTACGACGGCGTGGCTCTGTTTGCCCGAATCAGGCGGACCGATCCGTTCTGGGGCTTCAATCTCAGCTACAGCGGTATCGGGCCGACCTTCCGGGCCGACAACGGCTTTTTGTTCCGCAACAACGACCAGACGATCGAATTCTACGGTAATCTCGATATCCGTCCGAACGGCAGACTCGTCGCCCGGATCTATCCCGAGATCGATATCGCCCGCATTTACAATTTCGACGGCACCCGCAAGGACGAGTGGATCGCTCCGGGAGTCGATCTCGAACTCACCGGGCAGACAAACGTCGGTATGCAGGTTCTGTTCAGTCGCGAACGGTATCATACGGTCTGGTTCGACGATATCAGGCGGGCGACGTTCGAAATCGAAAACGGGGCGATTCAGTCGCTGCGGCTGGGGGCATCGGTCAACTACGGCAATTCGATCGCCCGCAACGAGGAACCGCTTCCGGTGATGGGGCGGCAGACCCAGACGAATTTGTGGGCGGTGGTCAAGCCGTTGCAGCAGTTAACGATCGAGCCGGAATACACCTACTACAAGCTGCTCAACCGGGACACGAAGGAGCGTATCGCCGAAGGGTACATTGTCCGCACCCGGCTCAACTACCAGTTCACCCGACGGCTTTTCACGCGCCTGATCGTGCAGTACGACGATTTTGAAGAAGGGCTCAGTGTCGAGCCGCTTCTGACCTACAAGGTCAATCCGTTTACCATTTTCTATATCGGCTCAACATCGTATTATGGCTGGGACAACACCTACGACATCAGCGGCAAACTGGTCAACCGCCAGTTTTTCCTGAAGCTGCAGTATCTCTTCCGGGTGTAGGTGAACCCGAACCGTAATCGAGGCGATATGAAACAACTCATCATTCAGGTTGATTCGTTCACCGACTGTCCATTCACCGGCAACCCCGCCGGGGTCTGTCTGATGCCCGGCCCGGCCGACGAGGACTGGATGCAGAACATGGCGGCCGAGATGAATCTGTCGGAGACGGCGTTCCTCTATCCCGACGGCGACG
>CAYPYM010000616.1:0-2502 GCA_964414435.1 uncultured Ignavibacteriales bacterium
GACCTCATTGAAGAGGTCGTGCGAATCAACGGTTTCGACCGTGTTCCTGACGCAATAGCTAATATCGGACCGTTGTTTACACCGCTTCATTTGGAGGATCGCTTTAAGGATGACGCCCGCCGGATTTTGTGCGGCGCCGGCTTCGACGAGATGCTCGGCCACGGCCTGGCCGACTCCAACCTCGCCCGCGGACTGAACCCCGATCTGCCGGTCCTGAAAATCATCAATCCGTCTTCGGCCGACCTCGACATCATGCGCAACACCCTGGTGCTGCCGGCCCTGACCGTGATCGGACATAATATCGCGCACCGAAATCTCGACCTCCGCCTGTTCGAACTGGGCAAAGTGTATTTCCCCCCGGACCGCGACGGCGAATGGGTCGAGGAAGAACGTATCCTGCTGACCGTCACCGGGCAGTCCCCGCACACCTGGCGGGACCGGCCGCGGCCATTCGATTTCTACGACCTCACCGGCGCCCTCGAACAACTGGCAGGGCATTTCCACTGGCCGATGTTCGAACTGGAACCGGCGAAGATAGACTATTTCACCGACGACATCTCGTTCCGCCTCAAAGTGGACGGGGTCGATGTCGGCATGATCGGCCGGCTGACCGACAGGGCCGCCAAGCTGGCCGACATCAAGCAGCCGGTCTATCTGGCCGAATTCAGAACCGAGCCGCTGCTCGCCTATGCCCGGAAACTGGCGACCTTCGACCCGCTTCCGGTCTACCCGGCCGCACCGCGCGACCTGGCGCTGGTGGTGGATCAGACCGTTCGCGCCGGGGATCTCGTGGCGACAGTCCGGAAGACCGGCGGGCCCCTGCTCGAGTCGGTCGAAATCTTTGATTTGTATACCGGCAAGCAGATCCCCGCAGGGAAAAAATCGATCGCCGTGGCGATCAGCTATCGCTCCCGCGAGGGAAGTCTCTCTGGCGACCAAGTTGATGCTCTGCAGCAGAAAGTGATCGATTCGTTAAAGAAGAACTTTAAGGCAGAGGTAAGGGATAAATAAGATGACGATACAGGAAAAAGTGAAGCTGCTCGCCGCCCGGGTCGAACGCCTGATCAATTACGCCCGGCAGCTTGAGCAGGACAATCAGACCCTTACGCACGAGAAAAAGCAGCTCTCCGAGGAACTCACCGCGTTGCGGAACGAATGTCACCGGATGAAGCTCGAGGCCGCGGATCGCACCCAGCTCGTCACCGAGAAGCTGACCGGCGTGCTGGCGCGGCTCGATGAACTGGAGCAGCTCGAGGGGTAAGGTTTTTTACTTGACAGGTTTGGCCTGATTTAGTATAAATCATTGAATGTAAGCGGGATAAGAAGGTTTACGTTTTTCCGACACTGAGTTAGAGACACGGCACCTGGCATTATGGCAGGAAACAAAGTTGTGGTAAATATATATGGCGAGGAATACCCCATCACCGGGGTAACCGACCCCGCCCATATTTCCAAAGTGGCTGAGTTCGTCGACCGCCGTATGAACGAAGCCGCCGGGAGCAGTCGCGTGAAAGCCCGCGACAAAGTCGCCATTCTGGCGGCCATGTCGATAGCTTCCGAACTCCTGGAAACCCACGGAAATCTGGAATCGACCAGCGGTGAGATCGTCACACAAATCGATGACATGCTGGCCCTCCTGGACCGTGAACTGCCGCATCTGTCGAGATAGTCGTTCCTCCGGCCTCTCTGTCGACTCACCCCCTTCTTCGTCCCGGCCTTTTCACATACATGCACAATCCTTCGGCGTGACCCGCCGGAGGGGAGGACACAATGTACGACATCATTATCGTCGTCGCTATCGCGATCGTGGTCGGCGGCGCAGCCTTTCTCATCTCGTGGAACGCTGCCAAGCGGATGAGTCGCGATCGGCTTACCTCAGCCACCACCGAGGCCCAGAGGGTTGTCGAGGAGGCGAAAAAAGAAGCCGAGATGAGGCGCAAGGAGGCCCGGCTCGAGGCCCGCGAAGAATGGCTCAAGCTCAAAGGCGACTTTGAAAAGGAAGCCAACACCAAGCGGAAAGAACTCGAAACCTGGGAAAAACGGCTCGGCGACCAGGACTCCGGTTTAGCGAAGAAAGTCGAACTCATAGACACCCGCGATCGGGAACTCGCCAATCGCGAAAAAAACTCCCTCGCCCGCGAAAAAGGCATCGCCCTCCGCGAACAGGAACTCGAAGAAATCATCGTTCACCAGAACGACAAGCTCCAGAAAATAGCCCAGATGACCCCCGAAGAGGCGAAAAAGCAGTTGATGGATAACATGATCAACGCCGCCCGGGTCGAGGCCGCGCAGTATATCAAGGAGATCAAGGAAAAAGCCGAGGTCGAGGCCGAAAAAGAAGCCCGCGAAATCATCCTCAGCTCCATCTACCGCTGCGCCGCCGACCACACCGTCGAATCCACCGTCTCCGTGGTCAACCTTCCCTCCGATGAAATGAAAGGCCGCATTATCGGCCGCGAGGGCCGCAACATCCGCTCCTTCGAAACCGCGACCGGCGTCGAT
>CAYPYM010000617.1:0-2496 GCA_964414435.1 uncultured Ignavibacteriales bacterium
CAGGCCGAGCAGGTGGAGGTAGTGGGGGATAAAGACAAAGACGAAAATCGCGCCGGTCGTGACCATCGCCCCGAGAAACCCGAAAAACAGGATCATGTGGGCGGTGGAGCGCGGGCGGTTCTGGTCACAGTCCTTGAACAGGGTGTGGGGGATGAACTCCTTGATCGTTCCGATCAGCCCGGCGATAAACGAGACGTTCCGAACGCCGGCGCCCCGGCCGAGCGCTTTCCAGAACCGCACGAAGCCGATCGCCGCGAACAGGAACACGATGATATTCCCCAGCACGAAGAGGGCATCAACCGAGCTGTGCGGCAGGAAGAGGTTGAAATCGGTAACGTTGCTGGTCATGAAAAGGAAGCGGCCGTCGGGGCCGACCGGGGCAAAGGCATACATCAGGACCAGCAGCAGTGCGATCGGGGCGAGCACCAGGAGCGGCAGGGCCGAGGGGCTCGCCAGCGCCTTGCCCATAAACGACGGGAAAGCGTAGGCCCGGTAGGCGTATGACCGAATCGCGGCCAGTACGTCGCCCGGCCGCGCCCCGCGCGGGCAATAGGTGGAGCAATCGTTGCATTGGTGGCAGAGCCAGAGGTCGGGGTCGGCGAGGAGTTCATCGCGACGCCCCCACTGGGCCATGAGCATTTCTTTACGGGGGAACGGGCGCTCCTGCGGCGCCAGGTTACAGACCGTCGAACAGGTGGCGCACTGGTAGCATTTTTTGACCGTGTCACCCCCCGCTTTCCGGACCTCCCGGATCAGCGCTGCATCCGGTTCGAGAACACGTGCACCGGCCATACGAGACTCTCCTTTCACCCCCCGGGCGGGGGTACGACGAAAAACATTACGCCACTTCGATTATAGTCCTGCAAGTCCTTGTTGTCAATAGTTTTGTTGTTACTTTTTTCACAATCTATATCGGAAGATACCATGAAAAACTGTAGGCTTCTGGTGGGGGAGCGGTTTACGCGGGCCACGGAGCGTCGGGGCCGATCCGGGCGGGCCACCAGGACGGGAGTTATCGACTTATAACATTGGCGGGCAAAGGAATAGCGAATTCGTGCAGGCTCGGAACGCTATGCGGGCCACCGGCTTCGGGAGGTACACGGGCCGCCTGGTCGTTCCGGAAGCGAATTCTGTGAAGTTTATGGCGAAATGCGCCAGCGTACCAGAAAATCTACACTGGAAAAAGTAGCATTTTGTCCCCCGGATGCCGAGCGTGCGGTCCAGCATGAGTTATTGTAAGCCGTTAAAATTCCGATAATTACAATATGAGAATATTTAGCCATGAGATTCAAAAAAAGGTAAGAAAGCCTATTTTTCGCTTGACAGTCCTTGTGAAAAAAGTTACTTTTTCGGCAGAAACAGGAGGTTGGGCGGAAACGCCCGACGAGCGCTTTTTTTTGTTATGTTCATGTGAAAAAAGTCACATAACATCCGAAAAAATAGAGATAATGCAGGTTGTGATTCTTAAGCCTTAAATGCAGGAATGTACTATGGCGAAGTCTAATCTCATCCCCCCGCACGGCAGCGACACGCTCAAGATCTTGCTGCTCGAAGGGAAAGAGCGAGAGCAGGAGCTCAAACGAGCCGAAACCCTGCCCAAGGTGGTTATGACCACCCGCGAAACCGGCGACCTGATCATGCTCGGGATCGGCGGTTTCACCCCGTTGGAAGGATTCATGGGGAAAGACGACTGGAAAGGCGTCTGCGCCGAAATGAAGCTCGCCAACGGCGTCTTCTGGCCGATTCCGGTCACCCTGTCGCACGACGAGAAAATCGCCCCCGGCACCGACATCTGTCTCGTCTCCGGCGAAACCAAAGAGATCATGGGGACCATGAAGGTCACCGAGTCCTACCAGATCGACAAGGATTTCGAGTGCAAGCACGTCTACACGACGACCGACCAGGAACACCCCGGCGTCAAGATGGTCATGGCCCAGAAGCCGTGGAATATCGCCGGCCCGGTCAAGGTGCTCTCCGAGTCGTATTTCCCGACCGAGTTCAAGGGCATCTACCAGCGTCCCGCCGAAAGTCGCGCGATTTTCGAGGAGAAGGGCTGGAAGACGATCGCCGCGCTGCAGCTGCGCAACCCGATGCACCGCTCGCACGAGTACCTCGCCAAGATCGCATCCGAGGTCAGCGACGGTCTCTACATCCATCAGCTCGTCGGCGGCCTCAAGCCGGGCGACATCCCCGCTGATGTCCGCGTGAAGTGCATCAACACCCTGGTCGAAGGCTACTTCGTGAAGGACCGCGTCGTCACCGGCGGCTACCCGCTCGACATGCGCTACGCCGGCCCGCGCGAGGGTCTGCTGCACGCCGTCTTCCGCCAGAACTTCGGCTGCACCCACATGATCATCGGCCGCGACCACGCCGGTGTGGGCAACTATTACGGCCCGTTCGACGCCCAGGAAATCTTCTTCAAGCTCCGGGACGGCGCTCTGGAGTGCAAGATGCTCCCGATCGACTGGACCTTCTGGTGCTACAAGTGCGGCGGCA
>CAYPYM010000618.1:0-2493 GCA_964414435.1 uncultured Ignavibacteriales bacterium
GGCACATTTCCGAACCGGTGAATTACATGAACGATAATTTCCAGCGGCTGTTTGCGTTTAGTCCGTTCGACGACGTCACCTGCCGCGACTGCAGTCTCCCTCGCACATCTGATCGGGAACTTCCGCCCGAGAAGATGTGCGAGGGCTGGAAGCACAACCTTCAGCCGATGCTCGAGATCATCGCGCTGTCCCGTCAACAGGCCGCCCTGCAGAAAGCGGCGTCCCAAAATGAGGCGCAGGGCGCCACCGCGAAGGAGTAAAACAGTATGAGCGATTTCAAATTCTTCCCCCAGCAGGTCGTGTGGGAAATTACCTTCGCCTGCAACATGAAGTGCATCCACTGCGGCACCGCGGCCGGCACCGCCCGCCACGACGAACTCAAGACCGCCGAGGCGCTCGCCCTGATCGATGAACTGGCCGATCTCGGCGCCCGCGGTATCACGCTCTCCGGCGGCGAACCGCTCCTGCGGAAAGACTGGCCGATCCTGGCGCGGCGTATTCGCGAGCGAGGGGTCGGGGCGTATCTCATCACCAACGGCTATGCGGTCAACGAGAAGATGGCCGACGAACTCGCCGCGGCCGGCCTGAACAATATCGGGATCAGTTTCGACGGCTCGGAAGAGACCCACAACTACATCCGGCAGAAACCGGACAGCTATACGCGCGCCCTCAACGCGATGCGCCTGCTCGGCGAGCGCCGGCTCCGTTACGAAGCGGTCACGCAGGTCTCCCGAGTTAATCTCAAGGATCTCGACCACATCCACGACGATCTCATCGCGGTCGGCTGCCCCGAGTGGCGTATCCAGATGACCACCGTCACCGGCCGGATGGAAAGAGACTTCGTGATGAACCTGACCGAGTACGAGCAGCTGATCGACAAGATCCTCGAATTCAAGAAGGATTCCCGGATGGTAGTCGATGTCGGCGAAAATATCGGTTACTACGGCTGCAAGGGGACGCAGCTACTCGACGGTCAGCCGTATCTGGGCTGTTACGCCGGAACCCGGGTGGCGGGGATCTGCTCCAACGGCGACGTCAAGGGCTGCCTGTCGATGCAGCCCGAATTTGTCGAGGGCAATATCCGCGAGCGGTCGTTTACCGAGATCTGGAATGACCCGACCAAATTCCTCTACAACCGGACGTTCACCCGCGACACCGCCGAGGGACCGTGCCACGACTGCAAGTATCTGCCGCTCTGCCGCGGCGGCTGCACGACGACCTCGGTATCGGCGACCGGTTGCCGGGCCAACAACCCCTACTGCATGTGGCAGATCGAGCAGAAGCGGGGGGTTGAGCCGATCGAGACGGAGACCATCACCGAGCTGCTGAGCCGGTTCGACGAGCCGCAGCCGGCGACCAACGAATAGCAGAGCGGGCAAAAGGCCGTCGGCTCGCGGAAATCCGGAATTCCGGATTGTCTTCGGGATCGGTCCGGAGTATCTTGAACGGGAAGGTGTCAGGATACTCCCGGCGCTGTCCGGGCGCCGGCGACTATCCCCTGCCGCGGCCATCGGATTCGCGGCCAACTCGTAGTTCCCGGAGTGCACGATGATCCCCGACTCCCAGATGCGCCGACGCCTCTGGCAATACCTCAAGCCGTACTGGAAGCTCGAACTGATCACGTTCGGCGTGATGGTCGGGCTGACCGCGCTGGTCCTGGCGCTGCCGTATGCGGTACGGTACATGATCGATACGCTCATCCCGGAGCTGACCCGCGAGGCGCAGACGAGCGGCGATGTCGATCTCTGGCCGGTGATTCGGTTCGGCCTGTTCCTCGCCGGGATCTACTTCACGAACGTCCTGTTCGGACTGGTGCGCGATTACCTCGCCGCGCGGATCGGCGCCGGGATCATGGCCGATATGCGCTCGCAACTGTTCGGCCACCTCGCCGGCGTGCCGATGCGATTCTACCAGCGCAACCAGGTCGGCGAGATCATGTCGCGGCTGATGTCGGATGCCCAGCGGATGCAGGGGCTCCTCACCACCACCCTTCTCATGTTCCTCACCAACGTGCTGATTCTCATCGCGGTGATCGTCGCGCTGCTGCGGGAGAATCCCCTGCTGACCCTGCTGGCGATTATCCCGGTGCCGCTGAGCGCGCTCGCCTCGCACCGGTTCGGGGTGAAGCTGCACCATGTCAACATGCGGCTCCAGCAAACGATTGCGAAACTGTCGGGGCGATTGCAGGAAGCATTCGCGGCGATCAAGACGATTCGGGCGTTCGCCCAGGAGCGGCGCGAACAGCGGAAGCTCGACGGCGTGCTGGGATCGCTCACCGGTCTCTACGTTCGGAGCAGCGTGCTCACCTCCCTTGCAGTGAATCTCGTGCATTTCGTCAATTCGATCGGGCCGCTGTTCATCCTCACCTACGGCACCTGGCTGGCGGCGGGTGGACGGTTTTCGCTCGGTGACATCCTCATGTTCTACATGCTGGCGTCGTATCTCTACTCACCCGTTCAGGACCTCGCTACGATAAATGTCGAGGTGCAGTCG
>CAYPYM010000619.1:0-2491 GCA_964414435.1 uncultured Ignavibacteriales bacterium
TCGGCAAGAATATCAAGGAGACGCGCCTGGGCATTGCCGGGGTCGGCTTTTTCCTGGCCCTCACCTTCCCGGTGATACTGTTCTTCATTGCGCTCTACGCCCGCATCCATTTTCCCGATATCGATCCGCAGCAGGCGCTGCCGATGGTCGTGAAGCAGCTGCACAATCCGCTTATCGGCGGCCTGATTATCGGCGCGCTGCTCATGGCGGTGATGTCATCTGCCGATTCGGCACTCAATTCGTCGACCGCAATTTTCGTAAAAGACCTCTTCGAACACCAGTTCGGCTGGGTGGACAAGGGCGACGGCCGCATGCTCCGGCTGGCGCGGATATGCACCGCCGGTCTCGGGGTCGCGGCGATCCTGATAGCCGTGCTCTGGTCGGATATCATCGGACTGCTCCTGTTCACCTACCACGTCTGGGCGCCGGCGATTATCCTGCCGGTCGTTATCGGCGTGCTCTGGAAGAAGCGCTCCGAGCGGCTTAGCCGGGTCATCTTCTACACCATGCTCTCCGCCACCGTTCTGACTCTGCTCTACCGTCTCGTTCTCTGGCTGCACGGCAGCTATGAAATCGGGCTCTTCCCCGAGAGCTGGTACACGCTGATGAATATGTTCGATGCGGCGGTGTTCGGGGTCCTCATGTCATTTCTGGCGTTCGGCCTGCTGTTGGCGCTGTGGCCGCGCCGCCGGCCGGTCCGCCCGGCGGAATCCGGCTCCTGATCGGGAAAAATCGGTCCGCCCTGTCCAAAACGGTGAAAACGCGTTGTTTCCGGCCGTTCGCCTGCCTACCTTGCGCACGCCATGACAAAACCCGCTGAGACATTTCCGATAGTGGCGAAGACGCTGTTCGGTCTCGAACAGGTCCTCGCCGACGAACTCCGCGAGATCGGCGCCACCGATATCGTGCCGGGCAACCGCAGCGTCAGTTTTCGCGGCGGCAAGGCGGAGCTCTACGATGCCAACCTTCGTTGCCGGACCGCCACCCGTATTCTGCGTCCGCTGGCGACATTTCGCGTGCGCGGAGCCGACCAGCTCTATCGCCACGCCGCCGAGATTGACTGGCTCCACTATCTGTCGCCGACCGACACGCTCGCCGTCGACGCTGTGATCGCCAATGCGCCGTTCGACAACTCGATGTTTGTCGCGCAGAAGACCAAAGACGCCATCGTCGATCGCATCCGCAACGCCACCGGCCGGCGGCCGTCGGTGGACACCCGCAACCCCGACTTGAGACTGAACATCCATATTGTGGGATCGGAGGCGTCGCTGGCGCTCGATTCCTCAGGCGACCCGCTGAGCCGCCGGGGCTATCGCCAGGGGGGAGGCAGAGCGCCGCTTTCCGAGGTCCTCGCGGCGGGCATACTGGCACTGAGTGGCTGGAAGGGCGACTGCCCGCTGGTCGACCCGATGTGCGGCTCGGGGACCTTCGTGATCGAGGCGGCCATGATCGCGCGGGGGATCGCGCCGGGATTGATCCGGCCGAAGTTCGGCTTCATGAAGTGGAAAGATTACGACAGCGTCATCTTCAAAGATCTGCTTTCCCGCGCCCGCAAACGCCGCCGGGTATCGACATCAGTGCCGATCGTCGCCGGTGACATCGATCGAAGACAGATTGGCCTCTCCCGGGCCAACGCCGAACGGGCCGGCGTGAAAGGCGATATCCGCTTCGAGACCAAGCCGCTGACGGAACTGCAGCCGCCGACGGGGCCGGGGACGGTCGTCACCAACCCGCCGTACGGCGAGCGTCTCTCGGGGGACAGGATCGAATCGCTTTACCACGAGATCGGCGATCGACTCAAGCAGGCGTACGAAGGTTACGACGCGTTCATCCTCACCGGGAATCTCGAAGCCGCCAAGAAGATCGGCCTGCGCACATCGCGGCGGATCCAGCTCTACAACGGCCCGATCGAATGCCGCCTGCTCAAATTCGAACTGTATCGGGGAAGCCGAAAGCACGATTGACGGCCGCTTCCAGAGATAGAAAACCGGGTTGCCCTGGGGCGGCCCGGTTTTTTCGTGGTCACTCGTGAATCGTTGCCGCCGATTACGGACAGGGCGCCGGCGCGGTTCCGCCCTGGAAGAGATATCTCACCAGTCGAGTCAGGTCCGCCACGTTGATTTCTCCCTCACCATCGACATTCCCCTCGTCCGGACAGGGCGGCACCGGACCCTGGCTGAAGAGATAGGCGACAAGGTAGGTCAGGTCGCCGACATTGGGCAGATCGCCGTTGTCGTCATCGACATTGCCGCGCATGTTCATGCAGCACTGGGTCGTGATTCCGGCCAGCTTGCAGATGAAGGCGTCGCTGGCGCCGTTGAGCTGAGTGTCGAACGCCCGCTTGGTCGGAAAATCGGCCGAGGTCGTCTGGCCGGCGACAAAGATCGAGCCGGTATTGTCCTTGGCGATTGCGTACGCGAGGTCCGAGCCGCTGCCGCCGAGGAGTGTGCTGTACACGAGACCGGAACCGCCGATATCAAAACGCGCAATA
>CAYPYM010000620.1:0-2482 GCA_964414435.1 uncultured Ignavibacteriales bacterium
TTTCGTAAAGGATTAATTATGAAAAAGATTATACCACGCATAAGAAACCGTTACTACTTTCTAATTGATATAGCAGTATTCCTGACGGTGCCGTTTTTCTGCTTTGTACTGAGATTCGACGGTTTTCATTTCAATGTACCCGTTCAGGATGTATTGTATTACGCAATCCTGTTCTCCGTTCTTAAAATATCGATTCTTTATATCTCGGATGTTTACAGGCGCTGGTGGGAACACGCGAGTGTGGACGATATCATACAGATAATCTATGCCGGACTTATAATTGTAGTTCTGCAGTTCGCGGTAATATTTTTCAGCAGGCATTTCTTCGATATATTTTTAGCCCGCATACCTTATTCAGTCGCGGTATATGATGCCGTAATCTCCGTCTTTTTCGCAGCGCACATCCGGTTGTTCGGAAAGATAATGCAGAGTCTCAGGTACAGGTTCAGGAATTCATTACCGGAGGGAAGCGATAATATATTAATTGTCGGCGCGGGGGACGCGGGCATTACGGTATTTGAAGAGCTCAAAGGTCAGCGTGATCATAAATCATTTGTCGCGGGTTTTATAGACGATGATCCGAAGAAAGCCGGGATGAAAGTAAGGGGTATAAAGGTGCTGGGAAATAAGTCGGATATAAAAAGAATTGTTAAAGAATTTGGAATAAATAAGGTAATAATAGCTATTCCTTCGGCTTCGGGCAGGGAGATAAAAGAGATAGTAAATATATGCAACGGGATAGAGGGACTGGAAATACTTACTCTGCCCCCTCTTTACGAGATCATCGACGGGAAAGTTGAAATAAATAATTTAAGAAATGTGGAGATAGACGACCTGCTGCGCAGGGATCCGATCAAAACGGAAATAGATTTAATCTCTTCGCTTATAATGGGAAAAAATGTGCTCGTCACCGGCGCGGGAGGTTCCATTGGAAGCGAAATATGCAGACAGGTGCTCAGGTACAAGCCGGCGGTACTTTATCTGCTGGGGCACGGAGAGAATTCCATATTCGAAATTGAAATGGAGCTGCGCTCCAAGTTTGTCCAGCCTCCGCTGGTGAGCTTCATCGCGGACATCAAAGACCGTGAAAGATTAAGAAGGATATTCAAGGAGAACAGGATAGATTTTATCTTTCACGCCGCCGCGCACAAACACGTGCCTTTAATGGAGGCGCATCCCTACGAAGCGATCACAAATAATATACTCGGCACAAAGAACCTGGTTGATCTATCCCTTGAATTCGATATTCAGAAATTCATAATGATCTCGACTGACAAGGCGGTAAACCCGACCAGCGTGATGGGCAGCACAAAACGCATAGCGGAGATGGTGGTTATAGACGCCGCTAAAAAGTACAGGAATAAATTTTCGGTCGTGAGATTCGGCAATGTGCTGGGGAGCAGGGGAAGCGTGGTAAAGATCTTTTTACAGCAGATCGAGAAGAGAGAGGATATTACGATAACGCACCCGGATGTTCAGAGATATTTTATGACCATACCGGAAGCGGTGCAGCTTGTATTGCAGGCTTTTATTATGGGGAACGGGGGGGACATATTCGTCTTCGATATGGGCAAGCCGGTGAAAATAATCGACCTCGCGAAAGATATTGTCAGGCTGAGCGGGCTGGTGGTCGGCGAGGATATCGATATAGTTATCTCGGGACTAAGGCCGGGTGAGAAGCTTTTCGAGGAGCTGTTCAACGGGGGTGAAAGGTTTACCAACACAAGGAATGAGAAGATATTCATAGCGGAGGATTCGGAGAAGATCATCGTCGATAATTTTGATTATAAGTTGAAGGAGCTGCTGGAGTATATGACCTCCGATTTTTACAACGATATCGGGTGCAAGCATTTCTTGATGACGCTCGTGCCGGGATACGATCCCGTGGTGAAGGGGAACGGGAAGAGCCTGCTGCAGAAAGCGGGGGTGAAGGGGTGAGGGAAGGGAGAGATAATAACCCACCCCTCGCCACTCCAAGGAGGGGACAATACTCTTATTTGTAGTGTTATCCAACATTTTAAATTGTAAACCAAAAACTGTAATACTTAACTAATTAAATCTTAAAAAAGAAAAATACAAAGACAGAATATTTAATTAATAGATATGTCCATTAATATCAAAGACAACATTACCAACGAGCACATAAATCCCCTCCTCCGGAGGGGACGAAGGGGTGGGTTGGGAAGGAACTAGCGTGGAAATAGCATAAATATGAAGAAACGAAAAATCATTCCATACAATCCTAAACTAAAAGAATATGCGAGAAAGCTAAGAAAGGATTCTACATTTACTGAAATAATGGTCTGGAATAATCTAAAAGGAAAGCAGGTGAGGGGATATGACTTTGATCGTCAAAGACCAATCGATAATTATATCGTAGACTTTTATTGTAAGGACCTTGGTCTCGCTATTGAAATAGATGGAGAAAGTCATTACGGAAATGAAAAGAGGGATGAGGAGAAAGATAAACGATTAAAAGAGC
>CAYPYM010000621.1:0-2481 GCA_964414435.1 uncultured Ignavibacteriales bacterium
GCCAGCAGCCGTCCGGCGTCGATCTTCATCGCCATGTCGGCCAGCTTGAACTGGATCGCCTGGAAGTTGCTGATCGGCTGGTTGAACTGCTTGCGCTCTTTGGAGTACTTGAGGGCTTCGTTCAACGCCGCCTGGGCGATACCGATCGCCTGGAACGAGACGCCGATACGACCCGAATTGAGAATCGTCACCGCCTGGCGGAAGCCGTTCCCCTCGGGGCCGATCATGTGGTCTTTGGGCACCTTGACATCGCTGAAGCTGACCTCGCGGGTGTCGGAGGCCTTGATGCCGCACTTGCGTTCGGCCTTGCCGACCATGAGCCCTTCGGCTTCGGCCGGCACGAGGAAGCACGAGATGCCCTTGTGGCCGGCGTCGGGATCGGTCTTGGCGAAGACGATGAAGACCCCGGCGAAGGCGCCGTTGGTCACGAAGCTCTTGGTGCCGTTGATCACGTAGTTGTCGCCGTCGAGCACGGCGGTCGTCTTGAGCGAGGCGACATCGGTGCCGGCGTCCGGTTCGGTGATGCAGTAGGCGCCGATGCGGGTGCCGGCGGCCATCTCGGGCAGATACTTCTGCTTGAGTTCCTCGGAGCCGAACAGCTTGAGGATTTCGCAGGTGAGCGAGTTGTGCACCGACAGCATGATGCCGAACCCGGCGCTGGCGGAGCAGATCTCTTCGAGCACGCCCATGAACGACGTGGCCGACATGCCGAGGCCGCCGTATTCTTCGGGCGCGGTGAAACCGAAGTATCCCAGCTCGGCGCATTCGTCGATCAGCTCGCGGGGCGTCTCTCCCTTTTCGTCCATCTCCTCGGCGATCGGGTAGATCCGCTTGTCGGCGAGTTCGCGCGCCATTTGTTTGAGTTCAAGCTCCTCTTCGGAAAGCTTAAAATCCATGAGCAGACTCCTTACTTACTGTAGTCGTAAAAGCCGCGCCCGGTTTTGCGGCCCAGGTAACCGGCCTGTACCATTTTCTTGAGCAGCGGACAGGGGCGGTATTTGGGATCGCCCAGTCCGTCGTGAAGCACCTCGAGAATCGCCAGGCAGACATCGAGCCCGATAAAATCGGCCAGGAAGAGCGGGCCCATCGGGTGGGCCATGCCCAGCTTCATGACCTCGTCGATCGCCTCGGCCGTTCCGACCCCCTGCCAGTGGGCGTAGATTGCTTCGTTGATCATCGGCATGAGGATGCGGTTGGCGATGAAGCCGGGGAAATCGTTGACTTCGACCGGCGTCTTGCCGAGACGCCTGGCGAGTTCCTCGATCGTGTGGAAAACCTGGTCGGAGGTGGCCATCCCGCGAATCAGCTCGATCAGCCGCATCATCGGGACCGGGTTCATGAAGTGCATGCCGATCACCTGCTTCGGGCGCTTGGTGGCTGACGCGAGCTGGGTGATTGGAAGCGACGAGGTGTTCGAGGCGAAGATCGCCTCGTGCGGACAGAGGTCTTCCAGTTTGCGGAAAATCTCCAGCTTGACATTCAGGTTCTCGGTGACCACTTCGACCACGAGCTGGGCGTTCTTGGCGGCGGCCAGATCGGTCGAGGTGCTGATCAGTTCGAGGGCGGCCTGTTTGTCATCCTCGGTGATCTTCTCTTTCCTGATCTGGCGGTCCATGCTGCCGGCGAGGGTCACGAGGGCCTTGTCGAGATATTCCTGTTTGATATCTATCAGCGAGACGTTGTAGCCGTGCTGGGCGAAGACCTGGGCGATACCGTTCCCCATGGTACCGCAGCCGATCACGGCGACTCTTTTGATATCGTCAACGTTCATGATGTCCTTCCCATCTTTCGCCTTACACGAGTTCAATCGCGCATGCCACGGCGTTGCCGCCGCCGAGACAGAGTGTCGCCAGTCCGGTCTTGAGGCCGCGGTCCTTGAGGGCGTAGATCAGGGTGGTCAGCACGCGGGTGCCGGAGGCACCGATCGGGTGGCCGAGCGCCACCGCGCCGCCGTTGACATTGACGCGGTCCCAGTCCCACTTGAGGCCCATGCCGTCGGCCAGCGCCTGCGCCGAGAACGCCTCGTTGGCTTCGATCAGGTCCCAGTGGTTGATGTCGACGTTCATCTTCTTCATGAGTTTCTGAACGGCGTAGATCGGCGACCAGAACAGGTCGGCCGGCGGGGTGCCGGCGACGGCGTAGTCGATCACTTTGGCCAGCGGCTTCAGGTTGCTGTGGGCTTTCAGGTAATCGCCGGAGACGACCACGGTGCAGGCGCAACCGTCGTTCAGGCCGGGGGCGTTGCCGGCGGTGACGGTGCCATCCTTTTCGAAGGCCGGTTTCAGCCTGGCCAGTTTCTCGATCGAGATGTCTTTGCGCGGGCCCTCATCGGTGTCGAAAATGAACGGGTCACCCTTGCGTTGCGGGACCTCGATCGGGAAGATTTCTTCCTTGAACTTGCCGGCTTCCATCGCAGCGAGGGCCTTGCGGTGCGAGTTGTAGGCGAATTCGTCCTGCTGCTCGCGGGTGATGCCGTCTTTC
>CAYPYM010000622.1:0-2462 GCA_964414435.1 uncultured Ignavibacteriales bacterium
CCCTACAACAACCCGGCAATCTCGAGCAATAATTTCGCCGCCACCGCCTCTTTGCTCATCAGCGGCCAGGTCTCCGGCTTTTTCCCCGGCACGAGCAGCGTCACCCGGTTGGTGTCGGTGGAAAACCCCGAGTCGGGACCGGTCAAATTGAGCACGATGAGATCGAGATGCTTTTCCTTGAGCTTCTTGCGCGCATGCTCGACCCCGTTGTCGGTCTCCAGCGCAAACCCGACCACGGCCTGCCCCTTGCGCTTTTTCGGCGCGATATCCTTGAGAATGTCGGTGGTCGGTTCGAGATCGATCGTAAGCGGCCCGCTGCGTTTCAGCTTTTTGTCCGCGGCGTGCACGGGCCTGTAGTCCGATGGCGCCGCGGCCATGATCAGGCAGTCGGCCGTCTTGAACTCCCGCTTGACCGCCGCGTGAAGGTCGCCGGTCGTCTCGACCGCAACGAACATGACGCCGGTCGGCGGTGTCAGCCCGGTTGGCCCGGAGATAAGCGTGACCTGCGCACCGAGATCGGCTGCCGCCGACGCCAGCGCGTAACCCATTTTACCCGATGAATGATTGGTGATATAGCGAACCGGATCGATTGCTTCGCGGGTGGGACCGGCCGTGACGACTACCTTACGACCGCTCAGGCTTTTTTTTTTGAGGCAGAGCCTCTCTTGCTCTGGCGCGCGTGTGACGTGCCGGCCGAACGAAAGAACCCCTCGATCTGCTCGAAAATGACCTCCGGCTCGGCCATGCGCCCGATACCGACATGATCGCAGGCCATCTCGCCCTCGGCCGGGTCAACCGAGCGATAGCCGAGATCGAGCAGCGTCGCAAAATTGCGCTGGGTGATCGGGTTGACCCACATCTGCGGATTCATCGCCGGCACGATCATGATCGGCCGGGCGGTGGCACATACCACCGTCGTGAGAAGATCGTCGGAAACCCCCGCCGTGACTTTGCCCATAAAATTCGCCGTGGTCGGGGCGATCACGATAAGATCGGGCCATTCGCCGAGATCAATATGCCGCGTCGCGACATACTTGCCCGGTTCGAACATCTCCACCGCAACCTCGTGGTTGGAAACCGTCTCCATCGTCAGCGGGGTGATGAACTTGGTCGCCGACGACGTCATCACCACCCGCACTTCAGCCCCCGCCTTACGCAGTGCCCTGACAAGCAGCGGCACTTTGTAGCAGGCGATACCGCCGGTCATGCCGACGAGGATTTTCTTGTTCTGGAGGGACATAAAAACTAGTTGATATGGAGCGAGTGGTCAACCGACACATCGGCCAGGTTGATATCGTCCAGCTCTTCGAAATCGGAGAGGACAACCGACGACGCGATCAGCTTGATCTGGTCGAGCGTGACCGACTTCGTGCCGAACACCGCCACCCGTTCCATGATCCCTTCAAACTGTTCGTGATCGATCAGCGAGAGATTGACCAGCTTGAACAGAAACCCCTGCGAGTCCGAATCGAGCTGCATCCGCTCGGTCGGAGTGAGAATCCGGCTCGACGAATTCATGGGTGAGATGTCCGAGAAATACTGCTCGGGGGCGTTGTCGAACCGCTGGAGCAGCCACGAATAGGCGGTCGATATCTCGTCCTCGGAATAGCCCTCGGCCTCGAGCACCGATGACAGATCTTCCGAACCGGCCAGCCGCCCCTTGTTTCCCTGCATGTAATCTATAAGAAAGACAACGATTTCGAGAATTCTATTCCGCATATCTACCTTACTTCCATCCCCATCATCTTCGCCCAAGATAACCCCAACAACGGGTTTTTCCAAAGCCTTTTTGGGAGCCGCTTCCAAAAATGCGACACCCGCTACGATGATTTTAGCGCCCAACAACTTCGGTCGCCGCCCGGTCAGGGCGGGACGACAACAAAAACACCGCCCCGGCCTATCAGGGATTAAACCGGGGCGTTACCGAATCGGTTCCAGCGGAAATTGCCTATTGGAAAATCAATTCCCCGAAAGAGTTCGGATTGTAACTCCACGGATTCTGCAGAGCCGCGGCCGAACCGAGCCGAACCTGCTTCCGCCGGAAATTCACCCGCCACCGATTGCCCGGCCGCGGGACGACATCGAACTGGTCGAGCGGAATCCTGAGTTCGATCACGTAATAATCGTCGCCACGCGTCGTCCGCACCTCATACTCCCCGTTCCATTGCGTGTCACCGGTCCAGTAACCGTCCCAGGCTCGCGACAACCGCTGATCGCAAATCGTCCCGAGCGGATTAACATAGACCTGATACGCCTTGCCGCTCTCCGGCTCGGGCGAGAACATCACGCCGACCGCCTCTTCCATAAAAACCTCGGCGTCGCGATCGGTCATCTCCGCCTTCATCTTGTCCATCTGTGCCAGATACTCGCTCTTTTTGTGGAACTTGGCCGGATCGTCTGAAGCAGCCGTTTCCTTTGTTTACGCCTCGGCGAACCCTTTTTGCAAGGCGGGAGGCGTGCGG
>CAYPYM010000623.1:0-2460 GCA_964414435.1 uncultured Ignavibacteriales bacterium
AAACGCGGCGCGAGCACGGCTGTCATCCAGAACGGACGCGCCGCCAGGCCGGCATACAGGAACGCGGTCACGGTGTGAATGCTCACCGCCCACGGGATCGACAGAATGATAATCGGTCGGATCCATTTCGGCGGGCCGACACTCTTCCGTTCGGCGGTGAGTGTAACATGACTGATGATCACGTTGAGCACGAGATAGCCGCCCAGCGCGACCGTATCCCAGAACATCATCGAGTGCGGTGTGGGATACAGGAAGACGTTGAGGATGCGGAACGGCTGCCCCATGTCGACGAAGATGAACAGCATGCACATGGTCACCGACGCGATCGCCAGGAATTCCCCGAGGATCGTCATCTTGCCGAACGCCTTGAAATTATGCAGGTAGTACGGCAGGACGACCATCACCGCCGAGGCGGCCACACCGACGAGGAAGGTGAACTGAGCGATGTAGAAGCCCCAGGTGACATCGCGGCTCATGCCGGTGATCGTCAACCCTTCATGGAACTGGCGCAGATAGAAGAAGGTCCCCGCTCCGATCACGACGAAGAGGAACGCGATCCATGTCCAGTACTGCTTGCCTCCGGATAACGCTTTTTCTAACATCGCTCCCTCACACTATATAATAAACTTCAGGTTGCGTCCCGAGCGCCAACTTGCGTCGGACCGAGAAGGTCTCGCCGAGAACCTTGCGCACTTCCGATTCGGGATCTTCGAGATCGCCGAACACGAGCGCCTTTTCCTTGCAGGCGTCGACACAGGCCGGCATCTGCCCTTTGGCGAGGCGTTCTTCACAGAAGGTGCACTTCTCGACGACACCGCGCATGCGGGTCGGGAAATCCGGGTTGATCTTTTCGATGGCCGGTCGCGGGTCGCGCCAGTTGAAGCTGCGCGAGCCGTAGGGACACGCGGCCATGCAGTAGCGGCAGCCGATACAGCGGTGCCAGTCCATCATGACAATCCCGTCCTTCTCCCGTTTCCAGGTCGCCTGGGTCGGGCAGACCCGGACGCAGGGCGGGTTGTCGCAGTGGTTGCACATCACCGGCAGGACCGAGTCGCGCAGCTTCTCGGTCAGGAATTCGTTTTCCTGCTCGACAAAGGCGTGCTCGTAGCCCTCTTTCCAGATCCACTTGATCTCGTCCTTCTTGTTGTCGAATTGCGGGATGTTGTGGGTCTGGTCGCAGGCCTTGATGCAGTCGGTGCAGCCCTTCTCCTTGAGGCATTTGCTCAGGTCGACCACCATCGCCCAGCGCTTGGCGGTGAGCGGGCCGGACGGAGTCTCGGTGAGCAGCGAGTCGACCGCTTTGAGCGAGTCCTGGCCGAACAGCCTCGCCGGCGCCGAAGCCGCCATGCCGAGCACCGCCAGGCCGGAGGCCCTGATGAATTTCCTTCGATCTATCGCCATCACAGATTCTCCTTCGGATCGACATGACAGTCCCAGCAGTACGGATTGACATCCATATAGGTGTGGCACTTGTCACAGAATTCCGCCCGGTCCTGGTGGCAGCCGAGGCAGGTGTGGGTGAGGCTCATCTCCACCGGCTTACCGTTCTGATCGACATCCCAGCGTTCATCCGCGCGCACCACCCGGTCGCGCCAGGTGTTGAGCAGATCCATGTGGTTGGCGATCATCCAGGCCGAGTCCCGCACACACGCGGTTCCTTCGGCGGGGCGCTGCAGCTCCGGCACGTAGGTCGCCTTTCCCTTGGCCACGTTGTACCACACCGGGAAGGTGATCAGGATCAGGAAGACCACCAGCCCGACGATGATTTTTCCACGGTCACGCATCGGCGGTTACCTCCTTTTCTTCCGGCTCGGGGTCCGGTTCCTTGATCGGGGTTCCACGAAGGTCGGTGAGGCGTTCGTTTTCGCCTTTCATGATCAGGGCGTTGCCGACCAGTTCGTGGAGCGCGCCGACCTGCACCTCGGGCACCCAATATTCCATGAGGGGCGCGAGCGTCGCCTTGTCGATAGCGCAGATGCAGCAGAGCAGGTTGACGTCGTGTTTCTCGTGCACGAATTTCACGGCGTTCGCCCGCGGCATGCCGCCGCGCATCCGCATCTCGTAGTTCTCGTCGGTGCCGATACCCGAACCGCTGCCGCAGCAGAAGGTCTGCTCGCGGATCGTGTTCTCGGGCATCTCGAAGAAGTGGCGGCAGGCGGCGCGGATGACGTAGCGCGGCTCCTCGAGCAGCCCCATGGCGCGCGCCGGGTTGCAGGAGTCGTGGAACGTCACGCGCCACTTGTCGTTGCGCGACGGGTCCAGCCGGATCTTGTTGTGCCGCAGCAGGTCGGCGGTGAACTCACAGATGTGGACCATGCGCGTCGCGGCCGTGTTGTCGAACCGCGTGCCGGTCATCGGCGAGACGGGCACCTCGAGGAAGTCGGCCGGCCCGTTCATCGTGTCCATGTACTGGTGCAGCACGCGCCACATGTGGCCGCACTCGCCGCCCAGGATCCACTT
>CAYPYM010000624.1:0-2453 GCA_964414435.1 uncultured Ignavibacteriales bacterium
CCAGCTCAAAGAGTTCGTCGACCCGCATGCCTAATTCGCGGGCGATCGTAAACGCGAGCAGGGTCGACGGCACATAAATCCCCTTTTCGATCGCGAAGATCGTCTGCCGCGACACGCCCGCCCGTTTCGCCAACTGCTCCTGGGTCAGGTCAAGCCGCGCCCGATGTTGCTTGACATGATTGAGCAGAACCAGCTTGTTCGGTTTGATGTTCTTCATACATTACAATATGTAATGTATACTTTACAATTTGTCAAGTAGAAAGTACGTTACCGGGAAAGAAAAATGGCAGCGAATGGACAGGAACGCTTGATACGCGCCAGAGAAAAACACCCAGTGGGTGCCCCTACGACTCCCCCACCCCGAGCGAATCGGGCAGCGGCTTCTGCCAGTCCCGATAAAACGAAACCAGCCGCTGCCGCACCTCGGCGGTCCGACTGTCCTCGTCGCCGAATTCCCGTTTGTACACGAGATAGCTGTCGACCGCGAGCGTGTCGCCCTCGTCGAACCGCCGCCCCCGGCGATAGCAATCGGCCAGCAGGCTCGCCGCCGAGGCGATCTGGAAATGCCCCGCCGGAAGGACCTTGCGACGGATCGCGAGCGCCTCGCGCAGCATCGGCTCGGCCTTGCGGTAGTCCCCCTGTTCGTCGAGAAACTGCCCCAATCCCAGCAGTAGCGACGCGAGCTGCACACTCGAATCGGGCAGGTTCTTCCGCCCCAGCGCCAGCGCGTGTACGAAGAGCCGGTGCGCCCGGTCGATATCGCCCATGCGGTACACCGCCCGGGCAAGCGATGACTCGACCCCGATCGTATAGTTGTGATCCGGCCCGACGACCTTCTGGAAGATATCGTAGGAGTGCTGGTAGGCTGCGACCGCCTCCGAATCCTGGCCCATTTCGCTCAGGCAGCCGCCGAGCGCGGCATACGACGCGCCGACATCCGGCACCATATCGGTGCCGAACGCCCGCAGCCGCATCTGAAGACCCTCGCGGAACATCGGCAGCGCCTCGTCGTACCGTCCCATCTGGTACAGCAGCCGTGCGAGGTGGTTGAGACTGTGGGCGACATCGACGTTGTCGTTGCCGAGTACTTCACGGCGTGTTTCGAGCGCCTGCCGGTAGTAGACCATGGCCGAGTCGAATTCGCCCTTGTGGCGGAGGGTCGACGCCAGGTTGTTTTTCGCCGCGGCCGTCTCGGCGGTATGATCGCCGACCGCCTGCTCAAACGTCGCCACCGCTTTCCGCCCGCACACCTCGGCCGAGTCGTAACGTCCCTGGATATCGGCGAGATTGCCGAGCAGGTCGTAGATATTCGCGATATCGGCAGTCGGCTTGTCGCTCAGTGCCTTCCGGTTGGCCAGCGCCCGATACAGCAGGTCCTCAGCCTGGGCATACGAACCGATCCCGTAGCAGACATTCGACATCACATACATCATGTTGGCCTGCACCTCCGGCTGGTCCGACAGTTCGGTCTCGATCCGCCGCACACCCCGGTCGAGCAGGTCCCGCGCGGTGATCTCGCGCCCCTGCGCCTCGGTCGGGTCGCTCACCTCGAACAGGTTGATCAGGAAATCGGATACTTCGGACGCTTTCCGCGCCTCGACCTTCGCCTTGTCGCGTTCCCGCGCCATCCGGTTGAGATAGTAGACGGTCATCGACGCCACCACAACCAGCATGGCGAGCGAGAGCAGCACCGGGAGGCGATGTCGTGCGACGAATTTCCGCGACGTATAGAAGAACGAATCGGGCCGGGCGGTGATCGGACGCCCCGAAAAGTGACGGCGGATATCGTCGGCCATCTGCTCGACCGAATGATACCTTCGCTGCGGATCTTTGCGCAGCGCGGTCAGGCAGATCGTGTCCAGATCGCCCGAAATCTGCCGCTGAAGGCGTTTCGGAGTGGTGCTCCGCTTGTCCGCGATTTCTTTCTCGGGCAACGGAGCCGATTCGAGAGGACCGCTCGCGCCCGCAATGCCGACCGCACTGCTCGGCTTGACCGGGTCGGTCGCGATAATCGCCTGCTCGAGATCGAGCAGCGAGACGCCGCCGTGATACGGCCTCCGGCCCGAGAGCAGTTCGTACAGCACGATCCCGAGCGAATAGACGTCGGAGGCGGTCGTGATCGGCTCACCCCGAACCTGTTCCGGCGAGGCGTAACCGGGCGTCATGATACGAAGACCCGTTTTGGTCAGCGGCGCCCGCTCGTCATCGGAGTCATCCCCGCCGAGCACTTTGGCGATGCCGAAATCGAGCAGCTTGACCGTGCCATCGGTAGTGACCATGATATTCGCCGGCTTGAGATCGCGATGCACGACGAGATTCCGGTGCGCGTATTCAACCGCATCGCAGACCGTTTGAAACAGTCCCATTCGTTTTTCTACGGACAGGCGCAGCCTGTCGCAGTAGACATCGATCGGCTCCCCCTCCACGAATTCCATCGCGAAATACGGCACCAA
>CAYPYM010000625.1:0-2446 GCA_964414435.1 uncultured Ignavibacteriales bacterium
CGATGATCTCGGGTCGTTCGTGCTCTGGGATTTCGTCAACAACCGCCGCCAGAAGAAGTAGCCTCCGGCCGGAAATCACACCCGTTTTCTCACCGCAAATCGCCGCCCTTCCATCTCTGCGCAAAAGAGGCGCAGCCTCCCCCTTGACAGGGGCGTTTTTATCATGCTATTTGCCGCCCGGAAATCATACCGGGGCAACCGTCGACCCCGGAACAGAGATGACGATATAAGAGGGTATGGCCGAGACTTCGACATCGACAGGAAACCATCGCCGGGCCTCCTCGGTCCGCGCGCCGCTGGCCGCGGTCAGTATCGAGGGCGGACTCGCCACGGTGTTTATCATTCTCACCGGTGGCGCCTATATCACCGGTCTTGCGCTGCTCTGGGGGGCGAACGATTTCGAGATCGGCCTGCTCGCGGCGATTCCGTTTCTCGCCCAGTTCGCCCAGCTCCCGGCGGCGGTGTGGATAGACCGCACCGGGCTGCGCAAGAGCATCACGGTCTGGAGCGCGGTGGCCGCCCGCCAGAGCTGGTGGCTGCTGGTGCCGCTGCTCTTCCTGCCGGCCGGCTGGCGGCTCGAGTTCCTGATCGGGGTTGTGATCTTTTCGGCCTTTTCGATCATGATCTCGACTGTCGGCTGGCTCGCCTGGGTCGCCGATCTCGTGCCGGATCGAATACGCGGACGATACTTCGGCATGCGGAGTGTCTCGGTGGCGGTGTCGACCCTGATCGCGACCATCTCGGGCGGGATCATCCTCGATCATTTCCGCGGCCGAGGGGAGGAGTCGCTCGGGTTCGCTATCATTATCGCGGCCGGCTGTGCCTTCGCCCTGGCGGCGTCGATCCTCCTCGGAAAGGTACCGGACCGCTCGCGCGATCAGATTCGCGTCCGCACCAACTGGCAGAGTTTTCTCGAACCGCTGAAGGACCCGAAATTCCGGCGGGTGCTCAAGGTCTTTTCGATGTGGAACTTCGCGATCGGCACCTCGGCGGCTTTCTTCGCCCCGCACATGCTGACCAATCTCAGGATGAGTTTCACCCAGATTTCCCTCTATTCGAGCGCGGCGGCGCTGGTGGCGATCGGGCTCAACCGTCCCTGGGGAGCGGTGATCGACCGGTTCGGGTGCAAGCCGGTGATCACGTTCTGCGCGTTCGGCATCGCCTTTATCCCGACTGTCTGGGTGTTTCCCCGCCCCGATTTCCTCTGGGTGCTCATTCCCGAGGTGTTTTTCTCGGCGATTCTCTGGGCCGGGTTCAACCTTGCGGCATTCAACATGCCGATCGCCTTCTCACCGAAAAACCATCGGACAATTTACCTGGCGGTCTTCGCGGTCGTGACCGGGTTCGCGTTTTTCGCGGCGTCGCTGATCGGCGGTACGATTGCGGAGGCGCTCTCAGGCCTGCACTGGAAAGTCGGGCCGCAGACGATCGTAAATTATCACGTGCTGTTCGTACTGTCGACCGTGTTGCGGCTGCTGACCGCGTTTATGGTGATGAGCTTTCACGAGCCGAATGAAACGCGGCTGCCGGTGCTGATGCAGTTTATCGGGTATTCGGTGTTGAAGTTCCTGTCGGTGGGCCGTCAGGTGTTCCCGGCGCCGCCGCGGTTACCAGATCAGGGCCCGGCGCATGCGGAGGGGGCACCGCAGGCGCCTTAGTGGCTGGTTATTGAGTGGGTTCTTCGCGGACCCACCCCTTCACCTTCTCCATGATCTCATCCCGCACGCGACGGAACAGCGCCATAATATCGTCGTCGTTGCCGGTCGCGTCGGCCGGATCCTCAAACGGCCAGTGCAGCTTGTTCACATCGCGCGGAAACACCGGACAACGCTCTTTCGCATTGTCGCAAACCGTGATGACATAATCCCAGGGATCATCGAAATACAGCTCGACCGAATCGGAGGTATGCGCGCTGATATCGATCCCGACCTCCCGCATCACTTCGATCGCCCGCGGATTCACCCGGCTCGGCGCCACCCCGGCCGACCGCGCGAAGATCTTCCCGCCGCCGTAGTGCCGAAGGAACCCCTCCGCCATCTGCGAGCGGCAGGAGTTGCCGGTGCACAGCACGAGGACCCGCATCGTAGTGGTATCGTTGGAAGACATAGACAACCTCACTCCGCGCTCGGGGCGGCTTCAGGTGTTTCGGGTACGGTTACCGTCGCGCCCGATACCGCAAACCAGTGCTGCGTGCGAAGGCAGATCTTCACCAGCATGAGCATCACCGGCACCTCAATCAGTACGCCAACGACTGTCGCCATCGCCGCCCCCGACCCCAGCCCGAACAGCACCACCGCGGTCGCAATCGCAACCTCGAAATGATTCGATGCTCCGATCATTGCCGCCGGCGCGGCGTCCTCGTATTTCAGCTTGAGCAGCTTCGCCAGCGTATACCCGAGCGCGAAGATAAACACCGTCTGTACGAACAGCGGTATCCCGATCAGGA
>CAYPYM010000626.1:0-2446 GCA_964414435.1 uncultured Ignavibacteriales bacterium
ACAAGCCGTCGGCCTGTTTCGAGTACCAAAGATTGACGGCCGAGCCCGACCAGTTGAAGCTTTTGCCCGACCACACCTCGAGGAAGCGCGGCAGGTTCTCGAAACCACCGTTGTAGTTGCTGCTGGTGGTCTCGGTGTTGCCCGTGAGGTATGAGGCGTTAACAGTCGTGCTGCTGGCGTAGCGACTGGTCTTGTAGTCTGTGCTCTTGGCGTCGTAGTTGCCGGCGTCCCAGGCGTTGGAGAGGAACGTCACGGCGTCGGCCATCAGCGAGACCGGCTTCTTATCGACCGAGTTGAAATCACCCAGGGTGTACATCGGGTTTTCGCTGACCACGCTGAGCCCCTGGCTGTCGTCAATCTCCGAGCCGTTGACCAGCCTCAGGGCCGGCCATTCGGTGGATGAACCGATGTCGTCAGAGAAATAGACCACACCGTTGCGCGGCCCATAGCCGTTGGCATAGAGCTTGTCCATGTCTATTTCCGTAGCATCGACCCAGTTGTCTTCCCGCTGATCGTAGAACTCGTTTTCGGTATAGGTAAGCACCCCGGCTGCGAGCATATCGCCGGTCACGTCCTGCCAGGTACCGTCCTCCATCAGCCGGGTCGCCACGCCGTCGACAATTTTCAGTGTAGCCAGATTCTCGTACGAATCCGGGTTGGCGTCGGCTCGTTCGATCAACTTGTGCGGGTCGTCCGTGTTAGTCAGCGGCAGGTTCAGTTCACTCTGGCCGTGAGCGGCGTCCTGAACGCGGCCGCCCCAACGGGCCACCGAGGAATCGTACCAGTCGGAATAGGAGGCGTCCAAATAATCACCGCCCATCCTCATGGACACGTAATCACCATCGGTGTTCTTGATCTTGATATCACCGTAGCCGGTCGTTCCGGCCCCCTTACGACCGTAGAGAATGTCGCCCGAGGCGGTCACGTAACTGTCCATATTAAGACTGCTGTTGGACTGGAGATACAGGTTGCCGTTGGAGTGAACCCGGCCAATCAGCGTCATATCCGGACCGGGAGCGATCTCCAGGTCGTTGCCGTAGAACACGGCGAACTGGAAGATCGGTACCAGGGCAGTTTCAAAAGTCTGGGAGAGGGAGACGCTGGAGCCGTCGATAGTGTTGGCGCCGGTGGAGGTGATCGTAAACGACTTCACCAGGGCGTGAAGACCGGCCAGCGTGCCGCTGCTCAATACGTCCTGAGTGGCGGCGCCGTTGTCGGTGACGTCGTAACTGACCTGGCAGAAGTTGTACAGGCCTCCGCCGGTCGGCATAATGGTAGGCGGCGCGCCGGTGCTGTCGTACTCGCGATGCAGGGCGGCGGCCGCCATCTCCAGGCCGCCTTCGGCGGCGTAGAAGGCGCGCATCTCCTGCATCTCGTTGCTGCTGATAGTCACCTCGTCCTCCGAGGTGGATATCGCGGCGATGCCGATCAGCGTTAGCATCCCGATCAGGATGAGCGCAATCAGAGTGGCAACACCGCGTTCGGATTTCAAGTGTCTGTTCATGGTTTTATACCTGCCTTTCAAGTGCCGAACCGATTGCGAGTCTACGCCGGTGCCTGAGCCACAGCCACCTGTTCCTGTCGCCAGCCGGTGCGGTTGAAAACTCTAACCATGGGCGTTCCCGGAGGAAGTTTATTGGGATCGCTCAGGTCGTTATCGAACCCCCAGTTACGGCTGGGAGCCGAATAGTAAGCGTCGTAAGCCTGAATGTATCGCCAGGTACCGGTGGCCTGTCGGGACCGCCACATCTCGATCATGGAGCCCCTAATCTTGAACTCGGCACCATTCCAATCTTCGAGGAAGCGGGGGAGGTTCTCCAGCCCGCCGCCGTAGTTGGTACCGTCCGGTTTGAGGTCGCCGGTTACAAAACTGAGATTCACCTCGGTCTTGGTGGCCGAGCGGTATTTGTAAGATTTGTCTGACTGCGACGGATCCCAGTTGTTGGAGAGGAAGGTCACGGCGTCGCCAATCACGGTGTATTCCCGCCGCCGGGTAGCGCCGAGTGGCCCTAAAAACACCGGTCCCGCAGATAGCCCTACTTGAACATCAAGCCGGTGTTCAAACGCTACTTGTCTGAGATCCAAAGCGCAGGCGACAGCGCGGGCCTCATCATCGGGGTGAACAAACGGCGGCGCGCCGAAAAGGATCAGCAGCACACTGCCTTTATCACCGACATTAAGTTTGTTAATGCTGCCTTCGTAGCGATAGATAGTTTTTTGGGCATCGCGCAGGAAGTGGTTCAAGCGCGACCCGGCTTCATCTTCGGTGTAATCAATGCCGGTGAAGCAAAGAAAGCAGATTGTCATGGGCCTGAGTTGAGTTTGAGATTTTTGATGCCCATTTTTGAAGGTGTTGGCAATAGTTGCCGGGATGTACTTGTGTAACGTCGACGCTGCCTGGGTGGCGGTTTCATGATCAAGTAGAGACCAGTCTGGTGGCGTGAGG
>CAYPYM010000627.1:0-2436 GCA_964414435.1 uncultured Ignavibacteriales bacterium
CTCAGATCAATATAACCCACACTCAGGAAGTGTCCACTAATTCGGGGGAGGCTCAAACCTCTACTTCCCCATTGGCGGAGGAATACTCCGGTAGAGTCAAACACCTGAACTCTACAGTTGCCTGAGTCGACCACGTATACGTTGTGAAATACGTCGGTCGTTATCCCCAGCGGAGAACGGAACTGGCCCGAGTCTTCTCCCTGCGATCCCCACATCCGAATGAAGTTGCCCGCCATATCGAATTGTTGAATCCGGTTGTTGCGAGTGTCAGTCACATATACTGAGACTTGCGTCGGTGATTCGCCGCCGTAATGCAGAGTCACCGAGAGATTGGTGGGCCCTTGAAATTCGCCCGGTCCTGAGCCGCTTGCCCCAAAAGAAAACGTATGCGTCGGGCGCGCTGACGGGATGAAGGGGAGAGAGACTATTCGATCGTTGCCGTAATCGGCGAACAGTATGGCCGAGGGCAGGCCCCCAAGTGGCTGGGCGTAGTCGATTCCCATCGGGCGATGAAAAGTACCGACGCCGGGAGCGCTTGTTATGATCTCGTCCAACCTGAAACGGTCCTTCTTGGGACAACCTGTGGTCAGGGTGAGACAGCCCGCCAGCAATATCATAAGGGTGAGGCGGCCCTTCCACGTCCGGCGAGGTTCCTGCGTTTCTATTGCCATTCCGTGCTCCTCCATGCTCAGCGTAATTCAATATAGCCTGACGACCCAATCGCACCAAACAAAAGAAAAGGCCCGGTCGGAAGACCGGGCCCTGGTATACAAGTCACACGTAGGGGGAATCTTAGTACATCCCGCCCATGCCGCCGCCCATACCGCCCATGCCGCCCATATCGGGGGCACCGGCCTTCTTGTCTTCGGGCTTGTCGACGATGACGGCCTCGGTGGTCAGGAGCAGACCGGCGATCGACGCCGCGTTTTCGAGCGCGGTGCGGGTCACCTTGGTCGGATCGATCACACCCGCCTTGAGCAGGTCTTCGTAAGTGTCGGTGGCGGCGTTGTAGCCGAACGCGCCGCTCTCGGCAGCCACTTTGTTCACCACGACCGAGCTTTCGACACCGGCGTTGTGCGAGATCTGGCGGATCGGCTCTTCGAGCGAACGGCGGACGATACTCACCCCGATCAGCTCATCCGCAGGAGCCTGCACCTTGTCAAGCGACTTGATCGCGCGCAGCAGGGCCACGCCGCCGCCCGGCACGATGCCTTCCTCGACCGCGGCGCGGGTGGCGTGGAGCGCGTCCTCGACCCGGGCCTTCTTCTCTTTCATCTCGGTCTCGGTGGCGGCGCCGACATTGATCACGGCCACACCGCCGGCCAGCTTGGCCAGGCGTTCCTGCAGCTTCTCGCGGTCGTAGTCGGAGGTGGTGTCTTCGATCTGCTTGCGGATCTGGCCGATGCGGGCCTTGATGTCTTCCTTGGTCCCGGCGCCCTCGACGATCGTCGTATTGTCCTTGTCGAGCGTCACCTTCTTGGCGGTGCCGAGATCGGACATGACGGCGTTTTCGAGCTTGAAGCCGGTTTCTTCACTGATCACCTTGCCGCCGGTGAGGACGGCGATGTCCTCGAGCATGGCTTTGCGGCGATCGCCGAAACCCGGAGCCTTGGCGGCGCCGACCTTGATCGTGCCGCGGAGCTTGTTGACGACCAGCGTGGCGAGCGCCTCGCCCTCGACATCCTCGGAGATGATCATGAGCGGGCGGCCGGCCTGGGCGACTTTCTCCAGGATCGGGAGCAGGTCCTTCATGTTGGAGATCTTCTTGTCGTGGATCAGGATGAGCGGGTCTTCGAGAACCGCTTCCATGTTGTCGGGGTCAGTCACGAAGTACGGCGAGACGTAGCCGCGATCGAACTGCATGCCCTCGACGACGTCGAGCAGCGTGTCGGCCGACTTGGACTCTTCGACGGTGATGACGCCGTCCTTGCCGACCTTCTCCATCGCCTCGGAAATCAGCTCGCCGATATGGCGGTCGCCGTTGGCGGAGATGGTGCCGACCTGGGCGATCTCTTCCTTACCGGAAACCGGCTTGGACATCTTCTTGATCTCTTCGGAGACGATCGCGACGGCTTTGTCGATGCCGCGCTTGATGGCCATCGGGTTGGTCCCGGCGGTCACGTTCTTGAGGCCTTCGCGGTAGATCGCCTGGGCGATCAGGGTGGCGGTGGTGGTGCCGTCGCCGGCGTCGTCGGACGTTTTCGAGGCAACTTCTTTCACCATCTGGGCGCCGATGTTCTCGAAATTGTCTTCGAGCTCGATCTCCTTGGCGACGCTGACGCCGTCCTTGGTGACGGTCGGCGAGCCGAATTTCTTATCGATCACGACATTGCGGCCCTTGGGGCCGAGCGTGACCTTGACCGCATTGGCCAGCTTGTCCACACCCAGTTTGAGCTTGGCGCGGGCTTCGGTATCAAAGTCGATTATCTTGGACAT
>CAYPYM010000628.1:0-2211 GCA_964414435.1 uncultured Ignavibacteriales bacterium
CCAACCAGCTGACCTCCGGATTTCTCTATCCGCTGACGCTCTACATGATGGGTCGGGCCGAGGAAGGGCTGGGCAACCGCGAGGAGGCGATCCGCCGGTATCAGGAGGTTCTCACCTACTGGAAGAATCCGGAAATCAAGATCGAGGAGTGGAAGGACACCCGGGCCCGACTGGCGCGGCTGACAAGTTAGTGTCGAGCGGCCCGCCGGCGCCGTAAATTGACACCGGGGTCGATCATGACAAGAATCCTCTTGTCGTAATCGGTCCCGGTGTTTTTATTGCCAGTCATTATGGTGAAGCGCCTGACCGACTACTTTCGCCAGTACGACCACAACCTGTGGGTGCTCTCGACCGGGTGGTTTACGAGTTCGCTCGGCTTCGCCGCCTCCATGCCGTTTGTCTCCATCTATTTCTATTCCGAGTTCGGGATGTCGATGACGCAGATTGGACTTTTCTTCGGCGTCATGGCCGTCTTCCGCTCGGTGTTTCAGGCGGTTGGGGGAGAGCTGTCGGACCGAATCGAACGGCGCTGGCTGCTGGTGTATTCGCAGTACGCCCGCGCCGCGGCGTTCGTACTCATGGCGCTGGCGATCGAGTTCTCATGGGGCTTCTGGCCGATTGCGGTCGCGATGGTGATCAATTCGGTGTTCGGGGCGGTCTATCAGCCGGCCGCGAATGCGACCGTATCGGATCTGTTGCCCAAGGCGCAACGGCTCGACGGTTATGCGATCACGCGAGCGGCCGGTAACCTCGGCTGGGCGGCCGGGCCGGCGATCGGCGGCTTTCTCGCGTCGGCGTCGTACGCATGGCTGTTCTATATCTCCGCGGTCATCACGATCGGCTCGGCCCTGATTTTCCAGTTCCTCTTCCACGCGCCGCCGGCACGCAAGGCGGGCGATCGGTTCCGATTCGCCGATTTGCTCGCGGTGCGGAAGGATCCGAACCTGCTTCGTCATGTCGTGCTTCTGTTCGCGCTGTACCTGGTGGTTGCGCAGCTGGTGGTGCCGTTTTCGGTGTACACGGTCGACATGGCCGGTATCAGCAAGGCGCAGCTTGGTACGCTGTACACGCTCAACGGCCTGTTGGTGGTCATCTTCCAACTGCCGATCACGCGCCTGCTGAGAAAATTCGCCCTGACGACGCAGATTGCCGCCGGTTCGCTGTTGTACGTGGTCGGGTACGGTTCGATCGGCATGTTTGCCGGCTACCATTACTTCTTCATAGCGATGATTATCATCACGGTCGGGGAGGTCACGATGTCGCCACCGACGCTGACGCTCACCAGCCGCCTTGCGCCGGAGGGGCGCATGGGGCGTTATATGGGCATTCACGGTTTTATGGTGGCGTCGGGATGGTCGTTCGGCCCGCTCTGGGGCGGCGTGATACTCGATCACTTCAAGCACAGCTGGCCGGTCGCCTGGCTGCTGATTTCCTCGATGGCGGTGATATCGTGTCTGGGGTACGTCTGGTTCCGGAAGCGGCTGCCCCGCGAGATCGACGCCGAGCCGAATCCTATTTGATGATCGCGAATTTCCCGATCTGAGTCCGCTCGTCCGACTGCACCACGTAATAGTAGAGACCCGACACGACCGCCTGCGTGTTGCGCGTGATGAGATCCCACTGATCGTGGCCCGACTGCGGGTCGCCCGGAGCGACGTCGTGGTCGATGCGCTTGATCAGGTCGCCATCGAGGGAATAGATCTCGATCGTGCAGCGGTGGGGCAGGTTGGCGAAGTGAATCGCCCGCACGCGGTCGTCGGGGCGGTCAAGGATCCCGCGGCCTTCGTAGCCCAGGTCGCGATAGCCGGCATCGATGCGGTACGGATTGGGGTAGACGAAGACGTCGTGGCCGTTGGCCTCGACCGAATCAGCCGACCACTGCGGGTACTCGACCACGAGGTTGTTGGTCGGATCGGTTTCGAGGGCGGGCAGACCGGCCAGGGGTGAGCCGAAGTCGAATGCCGTCACCGCGACGTAGTACGGCACGCTCGGGAGAAGATTGTCGATTGTCATTTCGTACTCGTAGTATTTCGGCAGCGGCCGGCTGTAGTCGTACACGAGTTGATCGGGCGACCACTGGGTGGAATCGGTTCCCGGGTAAGGTTCGTCGGGATAGACCTTGTGGATCGAAGCTGGATTGGACAGGTCTGACTCGTTGAAATCCTGTTTCTGGAAATAGTAGCGGTTGGAGTCAAAGATGAACGGGTGCGA
>CAYPYM010000628.1:2221-2434 GCA_964414435.1 uncultured Ignavibacteriales bacterium
GGAGAGCGCCCCCGGGCGATCGTCGCGGCCGATGTACACACGATATCCCTCGAAATCGATCTCGCCGAGGAAGAAGTCGGGGATGGTTTCGCTGAAGAAGCCGTTCCAGCGCACGATGAGCTTGCCGTCGGCCGGGATGATCCGCATCATCGGCGCGGCGGGCGGGCCGGCGCCGGCGAAGTCGGGGACACCGTCGCCGCGATACCAGGTGGA
>CAYPYM010000629.1:0-1662 GCA_964414435.1 uncultured Ignavibacteriales bacterium
CGCGCGGCGAGAGCGTCCCCGCCTTCATCATGCTCGACATCTCGAGGTAGGCGACGAACTCATTGATCGAAATCTTCGTGCCGACCAGATAACCGAAATTCAGGCACTCGTGGACCGGTACGCCGATGATGAAGGCCACTGGCCAGAACAGCACGGAGAAGATCTGCTTCAGGCTCGACGGGAAGTAGTCGAAACCGATTGCCGAAAACAACCCCGAACCCCAGCCTAAGAACGCATTCACGACGGCAATCAGCGCGATAAACGCGAGCAGCATCGCGCCGACGTTCACCGCGAGCTTCATGCCGTCGCGCGCGCCGACCGCCGCGGCGTCGATCACGTTCGCTGATTTCTCCATCTCCGGCATGTGCACATTGCCCGCCGTGATCGGCTGCTCGGTTTCGGGCACCAAGACCTTGGCGAACATGAGCGCGGCCGGAGCGGCCATCACCGACGCCGCGAGCAGGTGGTTGGCAGGGATGCCGAGCAGAATGTAGCCCGCTAACACACCTCCCGCCACCGTCGCGAAGCCGCCGACCATCACCGCATTCAGTTCGCTCTTGGTCATGTCATTGAGAAAGGGCCGGATGATCAGCGGCGCTTCCGTCTGACCGACGAAGATGTTCGCCGAACAGGAGAGCGATTCCGCGCCCGAGGTGCCCATCGTCTTCGACATCACCCAAGCTACGCCCTTGACGATCGCCTGCAGCACGCCGAAGTGGTAGCCGATCGCCATCACGCTGCCGAAGAAGATGATTGTGGGCAGAATGGCGAAGGCGAACTGGAAACCGAAGGTGTCCTGGTACTTGTCGGCGACCATGTTGCCGAAGAGAAAGGACGAGCCTTCCTTTGTGAAGCCGAGAAATTTCGTGACCATCTCTCCGGCCCAGGCAAAAGCCGCGCGGCCCCAGGGGGTCCAGAGAATCAGAATGGCGAAGACGATCTGCAGGCCGACGCCCCAGAGCACGACGCGCCAGGGGAATTTGTCGCGCCGGCTGCTCATGGCCCACGCGATGCCGATGAGAATCGGAATGGCGATCAGAGATTGTAAGCGTTCCAAGGGCTAACTCTTTTTGGATTCGGTCAGCGTGAGTTGTTCGTTGGTGGGAGGTTTGGAGGAGGGCGGGACGAAACAGACGCGGCAGCGCGGTTCGTAGGCGTCGTATTCGCCGACGAGCACGAGTTCGCGCGACTCAACGATGCGCTGCGTGTGCTTGGCGGGATTGCCGCAACGGACGCAAATCGCCAGCGTCTTGTCGATATATTCCGCGACGGCAAGGAGCTGCGGCATCGGCTCGAAGGGCAGACCGCGATAATCCGTGTCGAGTCCGGCAATGATCACGCGCTTGCCGGCGTCGGCCAGCGTCTGCACGACGTGGACGAGATCCATACCGAGGAACTGCGCCTCATCAACGCCGACGACCTCCGCGCTCTTCGCCTGTTCAAGGATTTCCCAGGGGGAATCGACGATCACGGACTTGATCTTCTGCCGCGAATGGCTGACGATCTCCTTTTTCGCGTAGCGGTCGTCGATCTTCGGCTTGAAGATGGCGACGTCGAGTTTGGCGATCTGCGCGCGCGTGAGCCGGCGGATTAGTTCTTCGGTTTTGCCGGAGAACATCGGTCCGCAAATCACTTCGATCCAGCCGGTATTTCGGGGGAGGT
>CAYPYM010000629.1:1672-2425 GCA_964414435.1 uncultured Ignavibacteriales bacterium
ATTGAATTGAATTTTATCGGGTGCAATAATGGCAATTCAATTTGCCGTTCATCGTTCTTAACTGCCCCGCTGATCAGGTTCTATTTTCGTTCTCTTTCTTTCCTGAATCCGGGCTTCACGAAACTGAGCACCGACCCGGCCAGCCGATACGGCCATGACGATCGACTGGACCGCTCCGATTTCTTCATCCGTTATGCCCTGTTCTTTGGCCACGCCAAAGTACTCCTGCATTCAGGGATAGCAGGCTACAGCCATGGCCGCCGCCAGGTGAATCATCAGCGTTATCTTCGGCTCGAGAATTTCATTCTGCCGAGCCGAGTCATAGAAGTCGCGATAAGCTTTCCTCTGTTCTTTCGGTAGCACGATCCACTCCTCCTTTGTTCGGTTGCGCGCATCATTTGATGAATGAATCTTCCGGTTTTACCGGAGGTCTATTGCCCCGCAGGCGATTTTGATCCAGCCGGTATTTCGGGGGAGGTGATACACGATAACCCATTTGTGCGAGACGAGGTTTGTCCGGCGACTCAGTGCTGTTGCATCTTTTCGAGATCGGAGGTGTCGAAATTGAGGCCGAGGCTGAGATAGACCTGGAAGTACTCGGGATGCACCGTCACCGGGCCGTAGAGCAGCGGCTGCGGCACGGAGTAGCTCTTGAGGTAGCGTACGCCGAGGTCCATGTAGGCGTGACGGTGAATCAACAGATCGAGGCCGAGCGTGACGTCCTGTCCGAAAACGTAGTCCTCTTCGGCCAGG
>CAYPYM010000630.1:0-2424 GCA_964414435.1 uncultured Ignavibacteriales bacterium
GCGCATCGTGACCTGGCGATAGACGACATCCGAGATATTTATTGAATACTTCTGAGCGACTAAGTTGCATAAAATTAAGTTAATTATAGGCAGAAGTAATTTAATAATTTCTTATTAACTAATTAAAACACCGACCAACCAATTATAGGTAATAATTGATTATTTATATATATTTTGTTGTGTTTAAATTCAAACATGGGGGATCAAATCTCGAGATACTTGCAGTGTTTTGATCAATTAAGCAATCAGATTGTTTTCTAATTAGCAGAAAAAATTGATGCATTAATTAATCCTTTTTATCAAAATATCTTTTTAAGAAAGAATCAAATGAAAAAATTTCCAATACCTCTTTATGCTATTAAATCATTTATGTTTTTTTGCATTATAATTTTACTGCCCGGTACAGCTAAATGCCAGAATAATTGCTCATTAAAAGATCAACAAAATTACCCAAACATAAAGAATGAAAGCACGAATGATTCATCTGCTTCTTATGATTTTAAGTTAATAGGCATTGGTTATCAAAAATCAGATTATAAGGAACTATTCTTAATAGGTTCAAATTATTTCTTAAACATTGCCTTTAAAAATTCCGAGTTTTATCATAGAGTTGAAGATCGTGAAATTCAGATTGGATTATTTAATGAATACGGTATTAAGAACCTTTCAATTTATTTTGATTTTGGACCTGAAGTGAGAATGTTGCAGAATCTATATATTGTTCCTTCAGGAGGCGTTTCTTTATCATTAAACAAGGGCCTTGCTTTTATTTTTTTTGATTCTTACATCGGAACTAAAGCAGGTTATCTAAAGGAATTCCAAAATGGAAGAAGCATAGAAATTGAAAGTGGGATACAATTTCATGTGCCGGAAACAGAGTACAATACTATATATTTAAAAATTGGTGTTGGATTTAACTCCTTCTAGTTTAGGAATCAGATTTATAAAGGAGAGAATAACATATTATTAAAATTATGGGAAACAATATAAAACCATGTATTTTATCGCTTGTGCTGATAATTTTAATAAATCTTAAACCATCATATTCTCAAACGTCTTATTCCGCAAATTATAGCGTAAACAATATTGATACAATCTTAATTAAAAAAGTTTCTTATAAATTACCGCGCTTTGATTTGCACCTTGGTGCTGGTTTAGTAGATGGGGGCAGGGTAGGAATCAGAGCGCAAATATTGAAGAATTATTCCTTAGAATTTTTTTATGGAAATGACCTTGCAAATTTCGTTAGTGCATCTGACGTTGAAAAAAGATATGGCCTTGGTATCAATTGGCATCATAATGATTCCAACTTAGTAATTAGCATCTTAATCATCAAAAGTCATAGTGTAAATCTAGGGCTTAAGGATAATTTTTATGTTTCTCCAAATATTGGCTGGATGACATTTAAGAATAGCGGATTTCAGACATTCTTAAGAGTAGGGCCGGCAGTACGTTTTAGCAGAAATACAGGAGATAATTCATTAGATATTTCATTTGTACCTAATATAGATGCGGGGATTTCGTTTGTAATATTTTAAAAAATATAAATAATTATTAAAGAATGAAGACATATTTTATTAACTGATGTCCAGGAAATAAGGAGTTAATTTTCCTATTTTTATAAATCATCGGTAGTATCTCAATTTCACAATGTATCGTCCCGAACCTGCCTGTCAGGCTAGTGTACTGCTTCGGTAATTCGGTAACGGCAGGTGGATTAAAAATCGTGCTCTCTTAAATGACTGGTGGGAAAGTTGAATTTGACTGAAATGAAGATATTTTTAATAAAAGGTAAAATATGTAGGGCAATAGAAATTTAGGCCCTTAGAAACGAAAAATAGGGCTCAAACCTACCCTATGCTGCAGGTTTTTTTTATAGCTGAATGTAACTCCTGTGTTAACTTAATACTTAAGAATTACACTGCAGTCAGGCTTGTTTCGGGATCTGTTTTTGTTACTGAATTCTGAAATAAAGCTGCCTGCTGCTCAGCCAAGTTCAAAATGACCGGTATAATTGATTTTCAAAATGAAATTGAGACAATACCAAATCATCCTTTAATTGAGACTATAACCATTTAATGGTATATTATCTGTTCCAAATGATAAAAATTAAGGACAAACTTTGCGGATATTAGTTTGCAACGATGATGGAATCGGCTCACCCGGTATTTTTACCCTGGCTCAATCACTAAAAGAAATTGCGGAAGTAATAATAGTCGCTCCTCTGCACGAACAAAGCGCAATCGGGCACGCGATTACAATGCATTACCCTCTTCGCGTTACAAAGCATTTTAATAACGGTGAATTCTTCGGATATGCTGTCGACGGCACACCTGCCGACTGCGTAAAAATAGGAATACGTAATTTAATGAATGAGCAGCCGGATCTTGTTGTTTCAGGAATTAACCACGGATCAAATACAGC
>CAYPYM010000631.1:0-2419 GCA_964414435.1 uncultured Ignavibacteriales bacterium
CGCCTCGCGGGCGCACATCGAAGCCGTCAACACCATCATCGCCCAGGCGCTCGAACAAAAGGCCGCGGGGCCACAACTGTACAACCTGAATATCCCGATCGCCGCGCTGCGGGACGTGCCCGAGGTGCGGGTCGTGCCGATGGACGTCAGCCGCTACGGCGATGAATATGAGCGACGCACCGACCCTTGGGGTCGCGATTACTACTGGGCGACCGGCCGGCCTGTCTCGCCCGCGAGCTGACCAAACTGCACGAGGAGTTCATCCGCGGCCGGGTGTCGGAGATCATCGCGCGACTCGGCGAGAGAACCGTGCGTGGCGAGATCGTGCTGGTCGTGGCGGGCGCCGGACAATGGGCGCGAACGATGGGAGATGACCGGTGAGTCGGGCAGCTTCACGGATGCGGCTGTATCTGTTCGACCGGCTGATCATCGGCTACGCCGGGCTGATGGTCGTGCTGCTGCTGATCTTCGGGCGCCCCCTCTCGATCTATCTCGATGAGATCGCATTCTACATTTCGATCGCGGTGCTCGTGCTTCTGATTGGGCGATACCTCGACGAGTCAATGGGGCGATTCCACCATTTCCTGCGATATTTCTATCCGGTCCTGCTGTTCACGTTTCTCTACCGGGAAACGGGCGGGATGATGTTCCTTTTCTTCGATCACTTCTTCGATCCGCAGTTGACCGCGTTCGAGTACGCCCTGTTCGGGGTGAACCCGACCATTTACATCGACCGGCATTGGCTGAACGTGCCGGTGACGGAGATCCTCTCGGCGTGCTACTTCGGATATTATCTGATGATTCCGGTCTTTATCGTCGCGGTATACCTCCGGCGTGACTTCGGAGTCCTGAAGGGGGCTATGGCTGCGATCTGCCTCACGTTCTTCATGTCATATCTGCTGTTTGCACTCTATCCGGTTGAGGGACCTCGATGGTTTTTCGCGGGGCAGTACCTGCACGAGGTGCAGGGACCGGTGTTCCGCAAAGCGGTGAACCTCGTGATCAAGAACGGCGCGGTGCGCGGCGGGTGCATGCCGTCGTCGCATTTCGGTGTCGCGCTGGTCATGCTGCTGTATGCGATCCGTCATTATCGCCGCTGGTTGTGGATGATGCTTCCGATCGTGGTAGGACTGGCGGGCGGCACGGTATGGGGGCGTTTTCACTACGTGTCGGATGTGGTGGTCGGCGGCCTGTTTGGTTTGGTCGCGACCCTGATCATGTGGAAGCTGGTGCCGGCCGTGCCGGCGTCCGAACCGATGTCCCCGCAAGCAAAGGAGCTGCATCCCCACCATGCATCCTGAGCTGTTTCATTTCGGCGACATCCATATCCGCAGCTACGGCCTGATGCTGGCGATCTCGTTCCTCGTCGGCGTGTTTTATATCAAGTGGATCACCGGTAAACACCACAAACCGTTCGAACCCTTTCTGACAGTCGCCTATATCATGACGATCGGCGGGATCATCGGCGCCCGCCTCTTCTACGTGGTCCTCCACCTCGACGAATTTGAGGGCCACTGGACCGCGACGTTTAATCCGTTCGACTCCGGCCACTTCGGAATCGCGGGGCTGAACCTCTACGGCGGCGTGCTTGTCGCCATTGCCGGGACCTTCGTCTATACCCGTCTGAAGCATCTCTCGGTGCTTGATATGTTCGACTACTTCGCTCCCACCCTCGGTCTCGGACTCGGCATCACCCGGATCGGCTGCTTCCTCAACGGCTGCTGTTTCGGTACCCCGACCAATCTGCCCTGGGGCGTTCACTTCCCGGAGGGATCGCTGCCGTGGCTGGTGTACCAGAACCAGGCGCTGCACCCGGCGCAGCTGTACAGCTCGCTCTACGGCATCATCCTGTTCGTGCTGCTTCATTTTGTCCTGAAGAGGCGGAAATTCATCGGGCAGGCGGTGGCGCTGTTGTTCATGATCGAAGCGGTGTTCCGTTTCGCGATCGAGTATGTGCGGTATTACGAGGCCGAGATGCATTTCACGCTGGGCAGCCTGCACCCCACCTACAATCAGGTGGTCTCACTGGCGCTGTTCCTGCTCGGGCTGGTTGTGTACTTCTACCAGATCAAGCATGCCCCGCTGGAACATCCATGGGACGGGAATTTCGCCGGGAGCCGGCCGGCTGCCAAAGAGGCGTGAGGGGCGGTCTACTGACCGCCCGCCGAGGTACGCAGGATAATTCCGCCTTCACCAACCACCCAGCCGATATTGTCATCGAGGAAGTAGACGCCCTTGAGCCAGGTTGACACTCCCGATGACTGATTCGACCAGGTCGCTCCGCCGGCCGAGAAGAGGATCGTCCCTTTGGAGCCGACCGCCCACCGCCGCCCGCCGGGTGATATATAGATCGACGCCAGATTCTCGCTGGTGTACCCCGGCATCGTCGACCAGGTAACACCGCCGTCGGTGGTGTGCA
>CAYPYM010000632.1:0-2415 GCA_964414435.1 uncultured Ignavibacteriales bacterium
TGGCCGAGTTGATCGTCAACCTGACCGACGCGATCAAATGGCGCGATCTCGCGTTGCGCAAGTGCGATCGAAGTGATCTAGAGAAGGCGTTCCAGATCCGCGACCTGGCCAGTACGCAGGGCGACGGCATGGTGTACTATCCCGAGCTTGATGATATCGCGGCGACGATTGACATTCACTCGATGCACTACGCCGCGCTGAAGACGGCGGCGGCAGCCGAAAAAGCCGAGCACGCGCTGCGACGTATGGCGCGGCAGGTGCCGAGAGATTTCGAACTGGAACTGCCGACCCCGTTCGGCAAGATCGCGATTTTCTCGGCGTCGTACCGCACCGAGCGGATCCCGCCGCCGAAGATATTCGGGCTTCAGCGGGCCTCGATCTCCGGCTGGATGGAATACGACGCGACCAATACGCTGCTCATTGTCGATTTCGGACGGAAGTGCATCTACCAGGGAACGCCGGGTGCGACGGCCTCGCTGGCGAACCCGATCTCGGTGGTGATCGATCTCGACGGTGACGACTACTACGGTTACGAGCGCAACAGCTACCCGCCGAACGCCGGGGTGGGGCTGCTCGGGGTCGGGCTGGTGCTCGATTCAAAGGGCGACGACCATTACAACGGCTCGACATATTCGCAGGGAGCGGGGATGTTCGGTGTCGGGGTGCTGCTCGACCGCGAGGGGAACGATCATTACAAGGCGGAACTCTCGGCGCAGGGGGCCGGGTATTTCGGAATCGGGTTGTGTTTTGACGGTCTCGGCGACGACGACTACTATCTCGACGGCGACGGCCAGGGGATGGGCGGAGTCGGCGGCGGCGTGGGGGTGTGTGCTTCATTCGCCGGCAACGACAAGTATACGGCGGAGCCGCTGGCTTCGAAATTCAATCGCGGTGATTACCATTCCGACAACAAGATCAACGGCAACAACGCGCAGGGGGCCGGGTTCGGACGGCGCGGCGACGGCTCCGACGGTCATGCCTGGGCCGGCGGGCTGGGCGCGATCATCGATATTCACGGCAACGACCACTATTATTCGGGCAACTGGACGCTCGGGATCGGCTACTGGTTCGCAACCGGGATCGCGGTCGATCGGACGGGCGACGATTTTTACGAGTCGTGCTATTTCACGCAGGGCTCCGGGGCGCACTACTGCAACGGGATACTGCTCGACGAAGCCGGCAACGACAAGCACGAACTGTACGAGACGGCCGGGGCCGGGCTGGGGTTCGGCTGGGACTTCACCAACGCGTTCCTTATCAATGAGGGGGGCGACGACGTGTACCGGGCGAAAATAATCTCGATGGGGCTGGCGCAGATTCGGTCGTGCGCGTTCCTGATCGATATCGGCGGCAACGACGCTTACTATCTCGGTCAGGGCACGCCCGGATTGGGCAGTGCGACATTCCGGGAAGACTATGTGAAGCCGGGCAGGTTGACGCCGTATTACTACTATGCGAAGTCGTTCGGCGGGTTTATCGATATCGGCGGCGACGACGTCTACGAGGTCTTTACGGACAAGAAGTCGATGCCGAATCCGATCGCGAAAAACAACACGCTCTGGCAGCAGCCGGCGCCGACCGATTCGACCTACGGCCACGACAACTACGGGGTGGGAATCGACACCGACCACGGCGTGGTGCCGGAGCTCGATGTGTGGAAGTAGCGCTCGCTCACCACATGCAGATATAATGTCCCGGGTCGATTGAGAGACCCTCGGGATACGAACCGCTGTTGGCGGTCAGCTCCGTCGTGAGACTGTCGCTCGCCTCCCAGTTGAAGAGATCGCTTCGCACCTGAGCGGTATACCCGATGTAGATTGCCGACCCGGCTTCGATTACGCTGGTCCGGACTATCTGCCCGAAATAGAGCACGCCGCCGGCGGCCGTGTTCAGGGCGTTGAGCGCCGACAGCTCGGCCGCCTCGCCGATTGAATCTCCGGTCGGATAGGCGAAGTTGCAATAGAGGTAGTGGCCCTCGGTGAAGAAGTTATAAACAACCTTCAGATCGACGGCGGTATCGCCTGAAATCTGCAGATCGCCCACTTCGAACGGCCGGACGTGGTCGGCGGTAATCGATACCGCGTATACCCCCCGATCAAGATACAGGTCGAATGCCGAGGAATCGTCGGTGTTGAGCGTATGGGTGCGGCCGTTGAGGGCGGTCAGGGTGACATATGCCGGCCGGCCGGTGAGGACCGAATAGCGAAGTTCGCCGGTGTTGTTGTTGATGTCGCCGATACCGCAGAAGTACGCCAGTACACGGCCGGATAGGTGGACGGCCGATTCCGGACAGGCGGGGCAGTCGTCATCGCTGCACGAAGAAATCATGACCAGGGCAAAGGCGATTGTGGTAAGCGCCAAAAGTGCACGCCACATAACAAGCCTCCCGATTCTGGGTTTATGGTCGTGGCTGTC
>CAYPYM010000633.1:0-2403 GCA_964414435.1 uncultured Ignavibacteriales bacterium
TAGAAGTATCATGAAGAGCATCGGACTTTCCCTGAGAAGAGCGAGCAGGAAATCCTTGAGAATGTCCAGTATGCCCGGCAGGGGAATGAGCGCAAGCTGCTCGGCGAGGTCATATCCTTGGCAGAAGGGATGCGGGAGGAGCGTGCAGGAATAAAGGGCGTGGAGCGGGTGGAGGTGGCCGGTTCCGTCCGCCGGTGCCGCGCGACAATAGGCGACTTCGACTTCCTGGTCGTCGCGGACAATCCTTCCAAGGTCATGGACTTCTTCGTCTCGATGGAAGGCGTTGACAAGATAATCGTGAAGGGTGAATCAAAGTCCACGGTGCGGCTGGCGGAGGGGCTTGACGCCGACCTCCGTGTCGTCCCGCCTGAGTCCTTCGGCGCCGCCCTGCTCTACTTCACGGGCTCGCGCGACCACAACATAGTCGTGCGCAAGGTGGCCATCGACAGGGGCTACAAACTCAACGAATACGGGCTCTTCCGCGGCGACCGCAGCGTTGCAGGTAGGACGGAGGAGGAAATATACTTGAAGCTGGGGATGGCCTTCATCCCGCCGGAGCTGCGGGAGAACCGCGGCGAGGTCGAGGCCGCGCTGGAAGGCAGGCTGCCAAAGCTGCTGGAGGATTGTCAGGTCCGCGGCGACCTTCATACGCACACGACATGGAGCGACGGCCGGAACTCAATCCTGGAGATGGCCAGGGAGGCCAAGGCGATGGGCCTGGAATACATGGCCGTGACAGACCACGCCGGCTCGCTGCCGCCGGGCGCGGCCCTGCAGCCGGACGACCTGAAAAGGCAGGGAAAAGCAATAGATAAGGCCAACGCGGAGCTGGACGGTTTCACGATACTCAGCGGCGCCGAGGTGAACGTCATGTCCGACGGCTCGCTGGACGTCCCTGACTCAACCCTGGGGCGGCTGGACGTGGTTCTGGCAGCCGTGCATTCCCACTTTGACCTGGGCCCGGGGAAGATGGCCGACCGCCTCATCGCGGCCATCTCCAATGACAATGTGGACATTATCGCCCACCCTGGCCGAGAGCTGGACAAGCGCAGGACCTATGAGGTGCAGTGGGACGGGGTTTTTGAGGCCGCCAGGGACGCGGGCGTGTTCCTGGAGCTGAACGCGCATCCGGCCCGGCTGGAGGGGGCGGACGTTCTTGCAAGGTCGGCGATTGAGGCCGGCTGCCGCCTTGCGCTCGGGACGGACGCCCACTCAAAGGAAGGCCTGCACAACCTCTACTTGGGCACGGCCACCGCCCGCCGGGGCTGGGCCGGGGCGGGGGACGTCGTCAACACGCTGCCGCTCAAGAAGCTGAAGAAGCTGTTCTAGAGCCACTTCCTGACTCTCGCGGCGTATTCCGCGTATTCCCGCCCGAATGCCTTCCGCATGTTTGCCTCTTCCAGGGGTATGAACCTATCATCCATGGCCCACACAAACGCCAGCGGCGTGGCAAGTGCTGCGACGCAGCGCGTCAGCAGTGCCGCTCCCAGCAGGATAAGTGTCATGCCCAGGTAGATGGGGTGCCTGCTGAACCCAAAGGGCCCGTCCGTGACCAGGACGGTGGGCTTGCCGCCCGGCTTTATTGTGGTCCCGCGCCTCTTGAAGATTCCGTCCGCCCAGAGGTTCAGGACCGCGCCCGCCGCGACAGGCAGGGTCCCCAGGTAGCTCCAGGGCGCTGGCACGATGCGCAGCGGCAGGAAGAAGCCCGCCAGCGTGGCTGCGAGCAGCACCCCGAAGTAGCCCGGCGGTTCCACGAGCCCCAGGAGGGATTTGGACCCTCGGCCTGCTGCTTACAAGGCAGCCGCTCTGGCCAGGCTGAGCTACTGGGGCTACAGTCCACTTGGGCAGGAGCGTCTTAAAAAGTTTTATTCAGGTTGTCGTAAGTTAATTTGACGTTTTCCTCGGTAAGAAATGATAACTACTGGCACGGGAGGTTACTGTCGTTTCCCGTAGACGTTGTCGATTTGTTTGTTTGCCTCATTGATGGCGTTTAGGGCGTCAAAATACACGCTCATTACGCTTTCGAGGCACGAGTTTTTGGTCGAACCTTTGTTCTCGTGGTATCCGTCTTCAGGTTCGGAATGGGAATATTCATATTTCAAGTCCTTCCGGCCGTCCCGTTGTATGGCGATACGCGTTATCCACTTATCGTCGATGTTGACGCCAAAAACGCTCTCATTGTTCGAGTTTTTGTGTGCCGTTCTTATGTTAGGGCCTTTTGCGCTTATGTAACTCCGGAAAGTGTAATCAGAGTGACAGATGTTCTGTTGCGTATGCTGGGGCCCGTTGTTGTACAATAATTCGCGGATGCGGATGCAGTTGCTGATTTCGGTTAGCAAAGCCCTCGTTAAGTCGCGTTCCATCTTCGCATAGAACTTGTCGTTTTTCCTCTCCCGGAAATGC
>CAYPYM010000634.1:0-2402 GCA_964414435.1 uncultured Ignavibacteriales bacterium
AAAAGCTTCAGCAGCCGCGACCCTGGCCGCCTCCCCGGCCGCCCCCGCGGCCTTGCCCCTGTCCGTGTTCATGTCCGGGCCCGAACCCCTGCCCCTCACCGTGACCGCAGCCATCGGAGTGCGGGCCGTAGGTTTGGCGTCCGGCGTGGCCGGCGCAGGCCTGTTTGGGGTCCAGCTCTTTGAGGGCGCCGGACTTGATCTGGGCGATCGCGTCTCTTACGCTCTCGACCCGGGTTCGGTAGATCGTGATACCCTGCGCGTTCATCATCTCGACCGCACGGCGTCCCATGCCCCGACAGATGATCGAATTGATGCCGTAGCCGGCCAGGGTGGCTACCGGATGGCAGGTGCCGTGGCTGTGGTGGGCGTTGCCGTTGGCGACCACCGTCACGGTGTCGTGCTCGGTGTCGTAGAGCGTGAAATACGCCGCGGACCCGAAGTGGTCACACAGGCTGTCCTCGACGCCCGCCCCGGTGTTGGTGGGTATGCAGGCCAACATGACAATCGTCTCCTTGCTTGAGATTGATCAGGAGCCCCTCGTTGTTGAGGATCGCCTCGATTATGGTCTTGCGCGCACTGTAGAGCAGCCGTTGAACGGTTCCGCGGGAAACGCCCATCTGGCGTCCGGCCTCTTCCTGATCGAGGCCGTCGAGATCGCAGAACCGGAGCGCTTCGAACTGGTCGAGCGTGATTTCGACCGTCCGGATGTCGCGCATCGGGATTCCCTGCGGCTTGAAGACGCGGTCGGCGGGGTAGCGGCAGCAGTGGCGTGGTTTGCGTGGTCGGGGCATGAGGTCTCCTTTAGTAATGTGCATATGCACAAAACTAATATCGGCGGTTCGGCCGCCCCTGTCAAGGACTGTTTTGTCGTTTTTTGCGACTATCTTTCGGTCGCGGTGGGCAGAATCGGCAGATGGGGACATCTGCCGGTCAAACGCATGATGGCGATGTAATCGGGTGGCCCACCAATTATGGTGGGGAGCAGAAGCGGCAGATGGGGACATCTGCCGCCCAAAAAAACGGAGAAGCTTCGATTGACGCCAGAGAAAGACACCCCACGGGTGCTAGGCGGCGTGGTCCGAGGCCGACTCGTCCTCGCCCTCGTCGCCCGAGGTGACCTCCTCGATCTCCCCGGCGCCGTCAACCCGGCGTCGGCCGACCTCGATCAGACGGCGGATCAGGCTGTCGCCACGGTTCATGTCGTAGACGATGAAACCGACGATCACGCCGATAATCGAGGCGATCCAGATAATCGTGCCCAGTCCGGGCAAGTAGTCGCGTGAATCTCGTAATGAAAATCGGGACATATCTCCTCCTGCCGGCCCGCCGTTTGACGCGGGTCTCTACCCTTCATATGTAATTTGATCGGCGTTTGTTCCGAAAACCGTGAGCGGCCGTATTACCGCGACAGTACCGCCAGCACGATCGAATCGAAAATCCGGTCGGCGGTGTCGGAAGTCGCCGCCAGCGCCACCGGCAGTTTGCCGCCGTAGACGACGCCGCCCATGCGCGCCCGGCCATAAAGTGCCATCGCCTTGTATATCCCGTGAGCGGTCTCGATATTCGGCGCGAGCATCGCGTCGGCCTGCCCGGCCACCTCCGAGGTGCGGATTCCCTTGCTTTCCGCGGCGAAGCGATCGACCGCGCAGTCGAACGACAGCGGGCCGTCGATATAGGCGCCCTTGATCTGCCCCCGGTCGTTCATTTTCGAGAGTACCGCCGCCTCCATCGTCACCGGCATCTGCGGGTAGACCACCTCGACTGCGGCCAGCACCGCCACGCGGGGCATGTCGATACCGACTTTCCGGGTGAAAGCGATCAGGTTCTGCAACAGTCCGACCTTGAGCTTGAGATCCGGTTCGACCACGACGCCCGGGTCGGTCAGAAACAGCAGCTTGCGGTAGCGTTCCGGCTTGATCACGGCGATATGGCTGGCGAGGCCGCTCTTGCCGACAAACCCGTGATCGCGGCTCAGCAGTTGGTGCACGAAGACCGGAATCCGGATACTCCCTTTCACGATCAGGTCGATGCTGCCGTCGGTGGCGAGGCGCAACGCCCGCTCGATGGCCGTTTCGTCGGTATCGGTCGCGAGCAGTTCAACCTTGCCGAGATCGAGTTCGGCCGCGGCGTCGGCCTTCTTGATCGCTTCCTCGCGCCCGATCATGACCGGGGCGATCAGGCCGAGATCGATCGCCTTCTTGCAGGCGATAAAGAAATCGGGGTGGTATGGTCCGATCACTGCCGCCCGGAGGGGATTCCCGTTAGTCGCGCCAACCGCCTTGTCGACCAGCTGATCGAAACTGCTGATCGGCGGAATGGTGAAGTCGCGATCGTTCATGCCTCACCTCCTGCCGTTTCGGCCGGATGATGATCGTAGTAGTCGGCCAGCACGCAGGCGATCG
>CAYPYM010000635.1:0-2399 GCA_964414435.1 uncultured Ignavibacteriales bacterium
CGCCGCGTTCGTGCAGGGCATCTTCGGTATCGGCGGCGAAACGCATGGCGACCTCAAGGTGGTCGTCCCCGACACCGCCACCGTGCTCTCCGACGAACTTATCACCGAGGATCTCAAGGGCAAGATCGTGGTCGGCGGCTCGCTCGTTACGGCCGACGCGCTCAAGAAGGCGATCAAGGTCGGCGTGAAAGGTATCGTTGTCGGCGGCTTCGACGACAAGGACCTGCGCGACTTTCTCGGCTACGATATCGGTGTCGCGATCACCGGCTCCGAAGAAATCGGCTGCACGCTCGTGGTGACCGAAGGTTTCGGGCAGATCGCGATGGCCCAGCGGTCGTACGATCTGCTCCAGGCTCACGAGGGCGAGATGGCCTGTATCAACGGCGCCACGCAGATTCGCGCCGGCGTGATCCGCCCCGAGGTCGTCATTCCCGAAACGGCGGGAGAGACGCAGGAGAAGTCGGGCCACGATGAGATCCCGATTGTCGGTCTCGGTGTCGGCTCCCCGGTCCGGGTCATTCGTCACCCCTATTTCGGCAAGATCGGCAAGGTTACCGATCTCCCGTCGCCCCTGACCAAGCTGGAGTCCGAGTCGATGGCTCGTATTCTGGAGGTGGAATTCGACGACGGCGAGCGGGCGGTGGTGCCGCGGGCCAATGTCGAGATGATCGAAGGCTGATCGTTTCGATCCACAAATGAGAAAGCCTCTCCGCAAACGCGGAGAGGCTTTTTTTTCAGAGTTGATTGCGGTCCGACTTACTGGCCGGCCGCCTCACCACCCTCGGTTTCCATCGCGGCGCCGGTCGTGTCGGTCATCGCCGGGGCGGCGGAATCCATCCGGGTGCTGTCAGCCATCTCGGCCGACTTCACTTCGGTGGGTACTTTGTCGGTTTCCTTTTCGGCCTTCTGGCCGCAGCCGGCGATCAGAGCCAGAGCAAAAAGTCCGACTGCCGCCAGGGTAAAGAGCTTCCTCAACATGTTTGCATCCCTCCAAATGGGTTATTGCCTGTAAGTGACAGACTGAAAAACCGCTTAAACAGACCCTGCGTCAAGTTTAATCTTCGCCTGTTTTTGTTGACCGGTCGACACCCCCCGAATATCTTGTCGATTCGTCGGGATCTCGTCCGGCCCGCGTCCCCGTCAGGTCCCGCTAAACGTTTAGACATCAAAAGTGTAGAACTGGTATGAATGAAATGATAGTCGCAAGCATCTTCTCGGGACATCTCTGGCAGATCATCGGCAACACCTCAACTTTCGGCGCCATCATCCTTGGGGTGCTGATCTTCATGTCGCTGACCTCGTGGGCCATCATTTTCCGCAAGTGGCGGGAATTCAAGGCGGTAGAACTCGAAAACGACAAGTTTATCAAGACCTTCCGCCGCACCCGCGCCCTCTCGGAGGCTCTCGGACAGGCCAAGGCGAGCCCCAACGCCCCGGTCAGCCACATATTTCTGGCCGGTTTCAACGAACTGGGCGAGCTGTTCGAGACCAAGAACGAGGGCGGCGGCCTCCAGCAGATCAAACACCCGCTCGACACCCACGATTATGAGATCGTCGAAATGTCCATGGAGAAGGCGCTGACCGAGCAGATGGGCATTATCGAACGCCGCGTGATCTTTCTCGCCTCGACCGGTAACTCCGCACCGTTCATGGGGTTGCTCGGAACCGTGGTCGGCATCATGGACTCCTTCTGGTCGATCGGTGAACGCGGCTCGGCCTCGCTGGCGGTGGTGGCGCCCGGTATCGCCGAGGCGCTGCTGGCGACTATCGTCGGTCTCGGTGCGGCTATTCCGGCCGTGATCGCCTACAACTGGGCCAACAATAAGCTCAAGTATATCAACGACTTTTCCCAGAACTTCATCCTTGAGTTTATCGCCCGCGTGAAAAGGGAAGCCCGCTGATGCGACGCCGCGTGCGCCAGAGTTATCGCGCCATGGCCGATATCAACATCGCCAACCTCGTCGATGTCGTCCTGGTGCTCCTGATCATCTTCATGATCTCCGCCCCGCTCCTGCAGTCGGGGATCGAGGTCGACTTACCGAAGACCAAAGCGGCCGCTATCAGCGAGGACACCGAGGGGATCGTGGTCACGATCGACAAGAAGGGCGGTATTTATATCGATGACGTCTGGTCGCGGCTGGACAATTTCGAGGCCAACCTCGAAAAGGAGATCAACTCCAAGGGGACGTCGTCGGTCTACCTGCGCGGCGACTCGACAATCGCCTACGGTCTTGCAATCGAGGTAGTCGCGAAGCTCAAGGCTATGGGAATCGAATCGATCGGCCTGGTCACCGCCCCGGTCGAAAAGGGCGGCGCGACCGGCGGACAAGGACGTTAGATCGTGAATCGGGAATTCGCACTCTCGGCGGCGCTGCATGTGCTCGTGGTCGCCGCCCTGC
>CAYPYM010000636.1:0-1126 GCA_964414435.1 uncultured Ignavibacteriales bacterium
TATATTGTATTCCATATTTTCTGTCATAATTTTCAGGGAAATATTTATTTCCTCGTGCCATTTTCCTGATAATTATTTTCTTCTCAACATTAAATAATTTTTTTTGCGCAACGAAATTACGCTACACCGCTGCGCAGTGTTATGTTCAATTGAGCGTTTCGAGTCCAATAATTGGTCACTTTTAATTGAAAATCCGGCAATTTTCTTTTGCCGGGTGGTGAAGCGGTTTTGTTTTTTAAATATGAAATATTTATAACGCGCAAAGTATAAAAGAGAAAATCACTTATATAATATCACATAAATTTTTATTGAGCTGCTTACTGTAAAAAATATCCTGATATCACTATACAGCTTTTGTTTTTAACGGGTAAGAAATTCAGAGTATAATAATTATACTCAGTGCTAGGGATGGACAAATGAAATTTATTACCGCAAAAAACATTTGTATTTTTTGCGTTTTATTTTCTATAAATATTTTTGCGCAGACCGCAATTACTTTCGATAACCAGGGATGGACCAGCGACCAGATACTCCCCTCCAGTTTTGCAATATCCGGCTATTCATTTTCCAGCGGCGAACCGTTCTATACAAATTACGGCTATAATTTCGATGTAAACAGTGTCAGCATCTATTACGTCTATCAAAATATTCAGACTGATCATATCACAATTACTTCTCCGAACAACTTGCCTGTTAAATTAATCAGCTTTGCCGCATGCCAGGTGAGCGGAATAAGCACCGACAACCTCATCGTGGAGGGCTGGAATAATTCGGTCTTGAAATATTCACAGATGTTCCCTGCCAACCCGAACTGGACTGTTTATACACTTAATTACGATAACGTAAATAAGATCGTAATTAAACTGGGTTCTGTCGATACCGGAGGATTGACCGATTATAACTTCGACAATTTTAATTTCGGCCAGGCAACATTTCTTCCTCCTTCACTTTCATCGCCGGCGGACAATTCTTCAGGCAATTCTTTAACTCCATTATTATCGTGGTCATCAGTTGCGGGTGCGGTCAGGTACAGACTGGAAGTTAATACTAATTCAAACTTTAGCGGCACAGTCATTTATGACAAGGACACCTTGACTTCCACTTCAAAACAGATCGGCGGATTAAC
>CAYPYM010000636.1:1226-2389 GCA_964414435.1 uncultured Ignavibacteriales bacterium
ACTACAAAGCTTGCAACGGCAGCACTGAGTTCTCCGGCAAACAATTCATCAGGAGCTTCATTAACTCCGGCTCTTTCCTGGTCCGCTGTGAGCGGAGCTGATACATACAGGCTGGAAGTAAATACTAAATCTGATTTTTCCGGCACAGTGATATACGATCAAAGTACAATCAGCACCAACTCAAAAATGATCGGAGGTCTTGTAGACAATAAAACATATTACTGGAGAGTGACAGCACTGAACAGCGCTGGAAACACAAGCAACGCAAGTTCTGTTTATAATTTCACGACAGGTCAGTCAGTGCTTGTTGCCGCTGTCAATGGAACAATTGGCGTTTCTACCTCTCCTACTTTAACCTGGAATAAAACAACGGGTGCAAGCAGCTACAGGCTCGAGGTTAACACCAAATCTGACTTTACAGGAACAGTCGTATTCGACAGCAGCAATATCGCCGATACAATGAAGGCCTTGAGCGGATTGGCAAACAATACTACCTACTACTGGAGAGTAACCGCCGGCAGCGATGTGCTTGCCAAAACAACCACTTCAAGTACATATAGTTTTACCACAAAGCTTGCCGTTCCTGCTTTAATTTCGCCGGTAAATAATGTGACGGGTGTCAGCTTAATCCCCTCTCTGAGCTGGTCTCCTGTTCCGGGAGCGGATAAATACAGGCTCGAAGTGAATACAAAAAATGATTTCAGCGGTACGGTAATATTTAATAGTGATTCAATAACTGCTACTTCAAAACAAATCAGCGGTCTTAGCAATAACAGCCAGTATTTCTGGAGAGTCACAGCGCTTAATAATGCGGGCAACTTCAGTAATGTGAGCGGTACATATGATTTTACCACCACAAGTCCGGGTTCAATTTTGCCATTGGACGGATCACAAGCAGTCGCCCTCTCTCCTTCCGTAAAATGGGCTTCAGTACCCGGCGCAACAAGCTATGAACTGCAGGTGGATACAAGTTCTGTTTTTTCCGGTTTGCTGATCTATGACAGCGCCGCGCTGACGGACACTGTAACAACGATCAGCGGCCTTGCTCACAATACAAAATATTATTGGAGAATTAGAGCTACAGAATCAGGCGGCTCAAGTAACTGGTCATATGTTTACAGTTTTACAACAAAACTTTCAGCAGCCGTACTTGATTCTCCTTC
>CAYPYM010000637.1:0-2386 GCA_964414435.1 uncultured Ignavibacteriales bacterium
GCCGATAATGACGATCACGATCGGCACCCGGATTCGGGCCATCTCGCGAATGTTGTACGCGATCGCCTCGGCCTGCCCCCGCTCCTCGGCGCCGATTCCCGGAAAGGCACCGGGGGTATCGACCAGCACGACGATCGGAACATGGAACTTCTCGGCGAGGCGAAACAGCCGGAGCGCCTTGCGGTATCCTTCGGGATGAGCCATGCCGAAATTGCGGCGCACCTTTTCTTTCGTGTCGCGCCCCTTCTGCTGCCCGACAAACATGACCGGCTGATTGTCGATCGTGGCGAACCCGCCGACCATCGCCGGATCGTCGGCATAGCGACGGTCGCCGTGCAGTTCGATAAATCCGGTCGAGATGGCGGCGATATAATCGAGGGTGTAGGGACGTTTGGGATGACGCGAGAGCTGGACCATCTGCCAGCGCGACAGGTTCGAATAAATCTCCGACCGAAGCCGTTCGAGCTTCTTCTCCAGCGAGGCGATCTCGCCCGACAGCTCGATACTCTCCCCGACCGAAAAATCCTTCATGTCGGAGATCTTCTTTTCCAGTTCGGCGATCGGCCGTTCAAATTCCAATATAGGTCTGTCTGACATACTTTCTTTTCCGCTCTCAGGTGCTCCGGCGGCGCCGGACGCAGGCTCCAAGATAAACGATCACATCGAAATAACAACTACAAAAAATGGACTGACAGGCGCCGCTGACAGGAAATGGCAGGAGGTGTGGAATGGCAGCGCCGGGCCCGGCCTATTTTCGTCTGGCCGGCTGCGGCACCGGCAGCACGGTCACAAACAGCAGATTCGCCGCCAGCGCCAGCGGAAGAAGTACATACGACACCACGCTGGGATAATGCTTGACGAAGTACCGCCAGACGTTGATGTGGTGATGCAGATTGCGACGGAACTTGCTGACCTTGCTCCCCTTCCCCCACAGGTGCACCGCCCCGGCGTTCGGAACAAAATAGTTGTGGTAGCCGAGCAGACCGACCCGCAGGCAGAGATCGACATCTTCCATGAACATGAAGAAGCGGGAGTCGAAACCGCCGACATCATCGAACAGCTTCTTCCGGATCATCATCATCGTTCCGGCGGCGGCCGGCACGGCCGTGACGGTCTGGTAGTCGGGCAGGGTGTAGTGGCCGTTGGTCCGGACCACGCGCGAAAAGATCGAACCGCGCGAGAAGAGCATGTTGTTGAACTGCGGCAGACGGCGGCAGGTGGCCTGGAAGGAACCGTCGGGGAAACGCATCCGCCCCACCGCGGTGCCGACCCGTTCGTGCTTGCGGCAAACGTCGAGCAGATGTTCGATCGCGTTTTTGTCGATCTGAAGGTCGGGATTGAGGAACAGGAGATAGTCGCCGGTGGCGCTGTCGGCGGCCCGGTTGCAGGCCTCGCCGAACCCGACATTGCGCTCGTTGCGAATCACCTTGGCGTCCGGGAAATAGCGCAGGACGGTGTCGGTCGAATCATCGCTGGAGCGGTTGTCGACATTGATGATCTCCAGCCGGGTGCCGTTGATGCCCGCCTTGATACTGCGCAGGCAGTCCTCCAGCGGCGGCATGGAGTTGTAGGTCACGATGACCACCGATACTGTTTCTTTCGTCGCCGACATATCCCTGTCTTATCCCAATTTCCCGAATATCGATTTCATCCGGAGCAGCCAGACCATCCAGATCGCCTCGCGGACGATGCGTTTGGACATCTTCGACTCTCCGGCTGTCCGATCATAGAAAATAATCGGAATTTCCTTAATTCTAAAGCCTTTTTTCCACACCCGCATGGATACTTCGATCTGGAATGAGTATCCCGATGACCCGATCCGGTCGAAATCGATCGATTCGAGCACCTTGCGGCGGAAACACTTGAACCCGCCGGTGGCGTCGCGCAGCGGCAGCCCGGTCACGATCCGCGTGTAGACATTGGCGAAGTACGAGAGCAACAGGCGCGACATCGGCCAGTTGATCACGTTGACACCGTTGATGTAGCGCGACCCGATCACGAGATCGTGATCCTGAATCTCCTTCAGGAAGACTTTGAGATATTCCGGACCGTGCGAGAAGTCGGCATCCATCTCGAATATGTAGTCGTAGTCGCGCTCGAGCGCCCAGCGGAACCCGGCGATATACGCCTGCCCCAGCCCCTCCTTCTTCTGCCGGTGCAGGACGTTCACTTTCGATTCCTGCGCCGCCAGCTTGTCGACAATCTCCCCCGTACCGTCGGGCGAGTTATCGTCGACCACCAGAACATGTATGCGCGGATCCAGCGGAAGGACCGCGTGAACTATCTTTTCAATGTTCTCCCGCTCGTTGTAGGTCGGGAAAATGATGAGCGCTCGCTGGGTGTGTGGCATCAGCCGGTTGTATCCTCTGATTTACGCCGTCGGCGG
>CAYPYM010000638.1:0-2385 GCA_964414435.1 uncultured Ignavibacteriales bacterium
GTTATCGATGAGGGCTGTGTGCACCCGGAACAATCAGAAGTGCGTCCGGTCATCCGATGTATCAGGATCGGCCGGCGGCTGCGAACGGCGCGTCGCGGTGTACCGTCCGCTCGAGGGATGCAGATGGCAGTAAGTGGTCGGTTGGTTGTCGACCGTAAACACCTCGTTGCGGACTTCGGTGCATCGATCGGTGGCAAGTTCACCCGACTCCAAACAGACATCGGCATGGACGATTCCGTCAGGCTCCTCGAAATCGGCCACCGGCAGCGAGTCATGGGCCTTGATCATGAACTCGGTCCAGATCGGCACGCCGTTCTTGCTGCCGTCCTGGTTTTTGCCCAGCGACGTCTTGACGTCGAACCCCACCCAGGTCCCGGCTGTAATCTGCGGCGTGTAACCGACGAACCAGTTATCGCAGAAATTATTCGAGGTTCCGGTCTTGCCGCCGGCGGGACGGGTGAAGCCCATCCACCGCGCCCGTCGCCCGGTACCGTTGTCGACCACCGACCGCATCATGTCAACCATGATATATGCGGTCTGCTCCGACAGGACCTCTTCCTTCTGGATCGCTTTGTTGTCCTCGATCACGCGGCCATACCGGTCGACGATCTTGTGGATCATCCGGTAGGGGATGTGAATCCCCTTGTTGGGGAAAGTCGTGAACGCCGAGACCAGTTCGATCGGGATCACCTCGCTCGTGCCGAGCGCCAGTGACGGTGTCGGCGACAGCGGGGTCGTGATTCCCATGCGGCGGGCGTAGAAAATCGCCTGTTCCGGTTTGATCTTGAGCAGGAGCCGGATCGCGATCAGGTTTCGCGACATCCGGATGCCGTCGCGGATCGTAATCGGCCCGAGGAATTTATCATCGAAATTGTGCGGCCGCCACTGGGAAGCGCCGGGGATATCCAGCACGATCGGAAGATCGTCGACAATGTCGGTGGTGCGGAAGCCGTTGTCGATACAGGCGGTGTAGATAAACGGCTTGAACGCCGAACCGGGCTGCAACAGACCCTGGGTGGCCCGGTTGAACTTGCTTTCGGCGAACGACCGTCCGCCGACCATCGCCAGCACATCGCCATTGGAATTGTCGATCGCCACAAAGGCGCCCTGCACCTTCTTGTATTCGCGCACCGGCCGGCCGAACTGGTCGACCGTGTCAGGAATGACCTCGGTGTAGTTGGGATCATCGGGCGGGTGGAGACGTTCGATCCGCGCCCGCAGGGAATCGACCTTCTTGGCCACCGCTTCCTCGGCGTCACGCTGCAGATCGACATCGAGCGACGTGAACACTTTGAGGCCGCCGGAGTACAGCAGGTCCTCGCCGTAACGGTCGTAAATATACTGGCGGATCGTCTCGGTGAAATACGGCGCGAGACCGGTTTCTTCCACCGGCGGATCGATCTGGAGCGGGAGCGCCTTGAGCGAGTCGAAGGTATCTTTGGTGATCCCGCCGAAGGTATAGTACGAATAGAGCACCCGGTTGCGGGCTTTCAGTGCCCGGTCGGGGTGACGGAACGGCGAATTGAGATTGGGGCCGGGCAGCATGCCGATCAGGACGGCGCAATCGCTCGTGCTCAGCTCGGCAGGCGTCTTGGAGAAAAAGGCATGGGCGGCGGCCGCGACACCGTAGGCGCCCCGGCCGAAATAGTACTGGTTGAGGTACATCTCGAGGATCTCATCCTTCGAGTAGGTCCGCTCCAGCTTTATCGCGGTCAGCGCCTCCTTGATCTTGCGCGAGAGCGACTGCTCCCGGTTGAGGAAGAGCATGCGGGCGAGCTGCTGGGTGATGGTCGAGGCGCCGCCGACGATGTCCCAGTGGACCAGGTTCGAGATGGCGATCAGGACGGCGCGGCGGGTGTCGATGCCCCAGTGGTCGTAGAATTTCCGGTCCTCCGAGGCCAGCAGCATTTTGACCAGATCGGGGGGGATGTCCTTGAACGGCGTGAGCACACGGTTTTCGCTGAAGAACTCTTTCAGCAGCACGCCGTTGCGGTCGTAGACCTTGGTCTTGAGACTCGGTTCGATATTGTGAAGCTGCTCGAAAGACGGCAGGTCGGACTGGTAGACCCGATAGGTCTTGTAGCCGGCTACAGTAATCAGCACCAACACGACCAGTATCGAGATTCCGATGATATTGCGCAGGCGGTTGGGCCGGAACTTGCGTTGATTTATCTTAAATGCCATATCGTCGCCAATTTGCTGTCGCCCGTCGGGGGGCGCAAGCTAAAACAATTTCCCTCTTGTCCATCGGCGTTTGGGCCGTTTTATTGAAGGTCATCCCGGCTCCGGCCGGCCGCGTCGCCGTCAGCCGTACCGGGTTCAACTGTCGCTAGTTATATGTCGATAGGTCAACAAAGATGCAATTTAAGGATTCGTAATTGAACC
>CAYPYM010000639.1:0-2383 GCA_964414435.1 uncultured Ignavibacteriales bacterium
ACTTGATCGCGTCGAGGACGTAGATGTTGTTCGGGTCGCTGATGGCCACCAGGAGGGTCTTGTTGAGCTTGGAGACCGAGATGACCTTGAACTTGCGCGCGATGTCGACGGGGATCAGCTTGACGATATCCGGATTGAGCTCGATATCCTCGAGCCGGATCGTGCCGATCTTGAGATGTTTTCCGATGAATTTGGCGATCTCGTCTTCGGACTCGACGGCGCCGATGCGGACGAGCACGGCTTCGATCTTCTCGCCGTGCTTCTTGGCCTGCGATTCCGCTTCCTGCGCCTGTTCCGGCGTGATCTTGCCGGCCTTGACGAGCATTGCCCCTAAATCTGAAGACATATTCCCTCTACGTCGTCGCGCTACCTGTTTAGTGCATCAGGTCCGGCCGGCGCCCGAAGCCGGCGGGAACGTGGGCGGCACTAGTCGTGAAAGATGTCGTCGAGCTTGTCCTGAGCACCATCGGCGAATTCACTGGTGACCGCGGACTGCTGCTGGGCCGAGTCTTGCTGGTTGGCCTTGATCTGCTCGAAGATGCGGGCGAGTTCGGCGGCGGTCTCCTTGGCGTACAGGCGGACCATGCCGATCGTCGTCCGGTCGTCGAAGATGACCACGAGAATCGAACGTTCCCCGACCAGCGACATGTGGATGTGGTCCTTCTTCCCCTGATGGAAGAGAACCGAGAACTCGGGCTCACCGACAAGCTTGGCGATTTCCTTGGTGGATGCGAATGATCCGGCCAGGAGCGCCGCCAGCGCGGTGGTATCGAGGGAGTGGGTGAATCCCTGACGGGTGATCAGGTGACCATCCTTGTCAACCAGGAGGGCACATTTGGCTTCGGCCCCTTTGAGCATCTTGGAAATCAGAGCATCAATCTGGTTGATTTCCTCTTCATAGATAATCAACGAATCGTCGGACATTTCTGCCTCCTCAACGGCTATTTCACACCAAAAAGACGCCTAAAGAAGCCGCGTTTTTTTTTCTCTTTATTCACGCGCAGGGGCGGCGCCATGCGCGGGGAGCCGCCGACGCCGGCCGGGCCGGAGCCGCGAGATTCACTCGCCGCCTTCCGCGCCGTCGCGACATCGTCGGCCGCCTGCGGCCGGGCGATCGTCTGCGGTTTTGTCGCGGTCGAAACGCCGGAGCCGCCGTCGTGGCGGTCGCTGCCGGGATACGGCCGGTAGACCGGTTCGACCGGATCGGGCTCCGGGGCGGGCCGGGGCGGCTGAATCGGTTCGGCCCCCATCGCTTCCTCGCGCACGGGGGCCCGATCGGGGTTTCCGCCGACTCCCGCCGGTTCGGTTTCCTGCGGGCGGGGCGCCTGCTCGGTCGGTTCGGTTTCGGGCGGCGGAGTCGTCACGACCGGACGAGCCTTCGCCGTACTGGTATTCTTGGCCTTGTCGAGAACGATCTTGATGATCGCCTTGAGGGTGTCGAACACGCCGTTGCCGACCGTGGCCGACGCCTCGTAGTAAGGCCGTCCCTGGGGATTGAGCTGCGCCTGGAGTTCCTCGATCGGGAGGACGCCGGGCAGGTCGCGCTTGTTGTACTGGATCACCAGGGGAATCTCGTTCATGTCGTAGCCGTACTCGCGGAGGTTTTCCTCGAGGTTGGTCAGCGACTCGATATTTTCATCCATCTTGGCCGGCTGGCTGTCGGCGACGAAGACGAGGCCGTCGACACCCCGCAGCACGAGTTTGCGGGTCGCGTTGTAATAGACCTGGCCGGGAACCGTGTAGAGCTGGAATTTGGCGGCGAAGCCGTTGATGGTTCCGATATTGATCGGGAGGAAGTCAAAGTACAGGGTACGGTCGGCTTCCGTGGCCAGCGAAATCAGCTTACCGCGCGTATTATTGGGAACCTTGGCGTGGACGTACTGCAGGTTGGTGGTCTTGCCGGAGAGTCCGGGACCGTAGTAGACGATTTTGCAGCACACTTCCCGCGCTGAATAGTTGATTGATACCATCGGGTTCGTTCCTACTTATTCAGTGTTACGCGCACGAATCGATTCAATTCGAGATCCTCAGTCGCTCGATCGCATGTTTGATTTCGAGGCGGATGAGGCCGACGTTGACGTCCTTCTCGGTGGTGACGACGAGGATCCCCAGCCCGGCGTCGGTGAAAAAGAGCTTCGCCTGGTCGGCTTCGATCGTCACCTGTTTCAGCGGCCGCGTGTTGAGGCGGTCGAGGCTTTTCTGGATGTTGGAGGTGATCGAGGCCGCCAGGGCGCCGACCGTCTCCCCTTCGAAGGCGGCGTCGAGATCGGCGGCGATCACGATACCGTCAGCGCCGACGACCATGGAGCCGGTCACGCCGCTGGTCTTGTTGAGTTCACTCAGCACTTCGTACATATGACTTCTCCGCGTTGACGGCCCGATC
>CAYPYM010000640.1:0-2381 GCA_964414435.1 uncultured Ignavibacteriales bacterium
GATCGACGCCGCCGTGCTGACCGAGCACTTCCTCACACCGCATCTGGGCATCGCCGATGTCCGCACCGATGACCGCATCGACTTTGTCGGCGGCATTCGCGGGGTGGCCGAGCTGGAGCGCCTGGTGAACGACGGTCGGTTCGATATCGCGTTCTCGCTCTTTCCGGTATCTGTCGAGCAACTGCTGGCGGTGGCCGACGCCAACGCGGTCATGCCGCCCAAGTCGACCTGGTTCGAGCCGAAACTCCGCAGTGGAATGGTAGTCAACCTGTTTGATGAATAGATCCGAAAGGAAACGATATGCTCATACTCATTTCCGACGCGTTTGACGCCGCCCTGCCCAAGACGCTCGCCCGCTTCGGCGAGGTCACCGACGATCACGGGCGCCTGGCCGAGGCCGATGTCGTTTTGATCCGCAGCAAGACCAAAGTCACCAAAGAATACATCGACTCGGCCCCGAAACTGAAATACGTCATCCGCGGCGGGGTCGGGCTCGACAATGTCGATCTCGCCTACGCCCGCGAAAAGGGCATCAAAGTCGACAACACCGCCGACGCTTCCACGGTCGCCGTTGCCGAACTGGCGTTCGCCCTCATGATCGCCCTGCCGAATCATGTCGCGCGGGCCGATGCCTCCATGCGCGAAGGCAAGTGGATCAAAAAAGAGCTGAAACGCACCGAGCTCTACGGCAAGACGCTCGGCATTCTCGGTCTCGGCCGCATCGGCCTGGCCCTCGCGGTCCGTGCCCGCGCGTTCCAGATGAACGTGCTCGGCTGGCACCCCGATGTCTACTTCACCGATTTCGCCGAGATCTGCCCGTCGATGGAAGACGTCCTGCGCCGGTCGGACTACCTCTCGCTGCACATGCCGCTGGTCGAGTCCACCAGGGGCATCATCAACAAGGACACCCTCGCCCACTGCAAGGACGGTGCGTTTATAGTCAACACCGGCCGCGGCAAGTGCGTGGTCGAGGAAGATGTCGCCGAAGCGCTCAAGAGCGGCAAGCTGGGCGGTTACGCCACCGATGTCTGGTATTCCGACCCGCCCGAGAATTCGCCGTTGATCACCGCGCCGAACACGCTGCTCTCGCCGCATATCGGCGCGTCGACCAAGGAAAACATGGGCCGGATCGGAATTATCGTCGAACGGCTCCTTGACGCATTCGTGGCTAGCCGCTGAGCGGTCTGCCGATAGACGAGAAACCTGTTTACGAGGTACTGATATGGCACATCGCGTTTTTAATTTCAACGCCGGCCCGGCGACCCTCCCCCTGGAGGTGCTGGAGATCATCCAGGGCGAACTCCTCGACTACCGGGGCACCGGCATGTCGATCATGGAAAGCTCTCACCGGGCGCCCGAGTTCGACGCGGTCAACAACGAAGCGATCGCACTCACCCGAGAACTACTCGGCCTGCCGGACAGCTACCACGTCCTCTTCCTCACCGGCGGTGCATCGACCCAGTTCGCCCTCATCCCGATGAACTTCCTCGCCGGCGGCAAGACCGGCGCCTATGTCGACACCGGCTCGTGGTCGACGAAGGCGATCAAGGAAGCCAATATCGTCGGCAAGGCCAACGTCCTCTTCTCCGGCAAGGAAGGCAACTACAGGCACATCCCGACTCAGGCTGAAATGAACGTCCCGAAAGACGCCGCCTACCTGCACATCACGACCAACAACACCATCAAAGGCACCGAGTGGAACTACACGCCCGACCCGGGCGGCATTCCGCTGATCGCCGATATGTCGTCGGATATCGCGTCCCGCAAGATCGACTACACGAAGTTCGACATGTTTTACGCCGGCGCCCAGAAGAACCTCGGGCCGTCGGGCGTGACCCTCGTCTGCATGACCGACGAGATGCTGCAGAAATCCAACGACGCCCTCCCGACCATGTTCAACTACAAGACCCACGCCGAGAAGCTCTCGCTGTACAACACCCCGCCGGCGTTTTCAGTCTACGTGCTGAAACTGGTGCTCGAGTGGGTCAAGAAACTGGGCGGCCTCGAAGCGATGGAGAAGGTCAACTTCGCCAAGAAAGAGCGCATCTACCAGATGATGGACCTCTATCCGGACTTCTTCCGGGCGACGGTGGAACCGGACAGCCGCTCGTGGATGAACCTCTGCATGCGCCTGCCCAGCGAGGACCTCGAGAAGAAGTTCATCGCCGAGGCGAAGGCGGCCGGCTTCGTCGGCCTCAAGGGTCACCGTTCGGTCGGCGGGATCCGCGTTTCGATGTACAACGCGTTCCCGCTCGAAGGGGCCAACAAGCTCGCCGAGTTCATGGAGGCGTTCAAGAAGAATAACTGACCCCGTTAGGTCGGGTCTCATTGGAAGAAACGGCAGGCGGCCGAGAGGTCACCCGCCGTTTTTTTGTGCGCGG
>CAYPYM010000641.1:0-2363 GCA_964414435.1 uncultured Ignavibacteriales bacterium
GTTCGGCAATCCGGTCCATTACGTCCCGGGAGATGGCGAAATAGTCGTCCTTGGTGTCGCCAAACGATTTCACCCAGTCGGCCGAAAACGGCTCGCCGAATACCGTGCGAAGGCGTTCACGACGCCGGAAACAGTCCTTAAGTTTATTGGCCCCATGGACATAGCCCGGCAGGATGGGACACTCGGCACGGCGCGCGATCAGACCCAGCCCGGCTTTCGGCTCCAGGAACTGATCGGTCTTCGACCTCGTTCCCTCGGGAAACACGGTCAGCCCGTATCCCTGCCGGATCGTCTCGATCGCGGTCTTGAGTGACGCCCGATCGACCGTCCCCCGCTTCACCGGTCGGGCATTGGTGCGCCAGATGACCCAGCCGAGAATCGGGACCGAAAACAACTCCTGCTTGGCGAAGAAAAAGACTTCGCGCGGAAGCGAGCTGCCGACCAGCAGCGGATCGAAATATGAGATGTGGTTGGTGGCGACGATGAAGCCGCCCTCCCTGGGCGTGTGTTCGCGGCCGGAGACGCGCCACCCGAAAAAAGGCTTACCGATTATGTGCGCGAGACTCCAGCCGCACCAGTAGAGAATCTTCATGACTCTTTCAGGCGCGACAACGCGAGCGACACAATGCGCTCGACCTGCTCTTCGACCGTCAGATTGCTCGTATCGATCAACACGGCGTCGCGCGCCCGGGTGAGCGGCGAGTGCTCGCGGTTCGAATCGTACGAGTCGCGGCGCCGGATATCCTCTTCGAGTTCCTGCAGGCTGGTGGCGATGCCCATCCGCGCCATGTCGAGCAGACGTCGGCGGGCGCGCTCGGACACCGAGGCATCGAGATACACCTTCAAATCGGCATGGGGGAACACGACCGTGGTGGTGTCGCGCCCCTCGGCGACGATCGATCCCTTCCGCCCGAACTCGATCTGTTTGGCCACCATCGCCCGGCGCACGCCGGGATGGGCCGACACTTCGGAAACCGCCTTGGTCACCTCGGGGGTGCGGATCGGATCGGTGACATCCTCGCCGTTGAAGAAGACCCGGTTGACGCCGTCGACCAGGTGGAACTCGATAGGGATCTTCTCGGCCAGGGTCGCCAGCGAACCGGCGTCGGACGGCGCGATATCGTGCTGCAGCGCGTGCAGCGTGAGAGCGCGATACATGGCGCCGGTATCGAGATAAATGAAGCCGAGGCGTTCGGCGACCATGCGGGCGGTCGTGCTCTTACCGGCGCCGGCGGGGCCGTCGATTGCGATGATTTTCCCTTTGAGACGGGAGAGGTTGATCTTGATTTCGCTCATGGGAGCAATGGTACTGGATCGACGCGCGAAAGGCAACGAAAAAGGCGGTGGGACGCACCGCCTCAATCGAAAAGCATGGACCCAATGTGTCTTAGAAGAAGTCTACCGAGAACGATCCGAGCCGGTCATCGAGCCGAACTTCAACCTTCGTCGCCAGCGTGTCGTAGCCTTCGTTCGTGAAGGCGTCGCCGTGCTCGACCAGCCCGATCGTTTCGAGATAGTTCTTGTAATCGGTGCCGAAAATCTCGAGGCCGACCGTCTTCGGCACGCGCAGCCGCAACTCGGCATCCTCGCCGAACACCTTTACGTTCAACAGCGGTTCGAGCTCGCCGAGCTTGAGGTAGATCTTGGCCCGGTCGGCATCAATATCGACCCGCTTCAACGGGGTCGTCGACATGTTGAGGTGAAGGTCGTTGCCGTTACCGACACACGAGAGTTCGAGGGGGACGTCGTCGGCAAAGCTGAGGAACCAGTCCTGGGCGTTGTCGGTGTGGATCTGTATCGCGCCGCCGAGCAGGGCGCCGCCGCGGCTGTTCATCGATACCGAGGCGGTACTGTCCTCGACCGAGTAGTCGATCACCGGCTTACGGGTGAATTCGTCGAACCGGCCGTAGACGATATCTTTGCCGGAATCGCGAATCGTGAGATTGGTTTCATCGAGATTGAGATCGGCCTTGATCAGGCGGACATCCGGATCGGCCGGCGACACGTAGGTTGTGCGCGAGAAATAGCTCAGGTTTTGACCGCCGTGGCTGCCGTAGAATGCGACCGCGAGTCCGCCGACGAAGAGTCCGATCGATGTCAGGTACGATATGAACCGCAGCTTCGTGCGGGCGAAGATCTTCTCGACACCGACCGCGATCAGCACCACCGGGAACAGCACCAAAAGATCGATCCAGACATTGTCGTTGATGACGTTGAAGTTGCGCAGAAGCAGCAACAGGCCGAGCAGGATGAGGAACAGGCCCCAGCGAAAACGTGCCGGACTCATGAGACGGTGCCTCCGTTCTTGAGGTCATTTTCGTGTTGGTGCATCTCAAAGGACTGATTGGCCTCACGATGTTGCC
>CAYPYM010000642.1:0-1071 GCA_964414435.1 uncultured Ignavibacteriales bacterium
CGAGCATCAGGCTTTGCGGGTCGAACCCGAACTGGCTCGTCTCCGTGGGCGTCCCCAGCACGAGCCATTCGCCGCGCTTGTCGCCCCTGAAGGCGTTCTTCATATACTCCTTCATCTCGCGCACGTCGTCCGACGTCGGGAGCACCGTCCCGTCCTTCGGCGCGATCACCCCGCCGGGCACGCCCATGTTGCGCAGGATCGAGGCACTGAAGTTCGCGGCCTCATCGTCGGTGAACACCTCGCGCAGGATCGGCTTGACCGGCGAGAGCCCGTAGCGCACGTCACGCGGGTCGAGCCCGAAGCGGAAGTGGATCATGTCGCGCGGGAGGATCTGCTGCGTTTCGGCGCCGAGCCACGGGGCGTAGCGGTAGTAGTCGATGAACTGTCCCATCTTCTCCGATACCGGCGTCACCAGGAAATGCGGCAGGTACCAGAGTTGCACGACTTGGCCGAAGACATTGCGGACCTTGAGCCAGTAGGCGTTGCCGTCGAGCGTGTAGCTCACGAGCGTCGCCTTCCAGAGCAGGTCCTCGTCGTAGAACGGGTTGGGCTCGGCGACGAGTTGCACGACGGGGTGATCGTCCAGCGGATTCCACCGGCCGCGCGTCTTGCTCTCCATCACGAGCTCGGCGCTGGTGAAGTTCCGCATGATCCAGTTTACCGGGCTCATGATGACGTTCGAGTCGAGTCCGCCCCGGGACGCGCTGATGTAGGGGTAGCGCGTGTTCGGTAGCCCGCTCGTCCACGTGCCTTCGGGCACGAAGCCGTCGCTGAGCCGCGTGATCTCGAACGACTTGCGACCGGACGGCGGGTTGATGTATCGCCAGAACCGGCCCAGGACGCTCATGTCAGCCCACCGCCTCGGCGATCGCCGCGTCGTATGCGCTTAGCACATCGTGGAACGTGCCCTGCGTTCCGGAATGGTAGACGGCCATCACTGCGGTGCGGGCGTCGTCACGCTTGGACGGCTTCACCGCCTTGATCCGCTCCTCGATCGCTTCCGCCAGTTCCGGGTCCATCCGGATCGGGCGCTGTTCCGTCGGTAGTTCGCTCATGACTCCTCCGAGAGTA
>CAYPYM010000642.1:1171-2358 GCA_964414435.1 uncultured Ignavibacteriales bacterium
TCCTCCGAGAGTAGCCAGCCGACTCGCTGGACGTTGTTGATGCGCATCGCCGCCTTCAGCGCCAGGATCAGCGCGAGCGCGGCGTCGATCTTCTTCTCGGGCCCCTCTTTGCGAGGGAACACGTTGCCGTTCCGGTCCTCGTGCGCCGTCACGTTGCCGATCATCCAGGCGAACGGGGCGTTCCCGTCGTGATGGATCCTGTCGGCTTCGATGAGCGCCTGGAGCTCCTTCATGGGCTCGGAGAGGTACCGCTCGTGCTGCGGCACCTGGACGACGCGGTTCGGGCCGAGCTTGTTCTGTAGGTGGGTGAGCAGTTGGGTCGCATTCCACGGGTCAGCATCGACTTCCGCGACGGGCCCAGACTCCACGTCAGCCTCAATGTCGGCCTCAATATAATCGTAGTCCGTGATGTCCCCGGGCGTGGCGACCATCTGGCCGGCCTGGACCCAGCCGAAGTAGTCGCGACGCTCCGGTGCCTGGATCCTGGACTCGGGCACGTAGAACCGACTGAAGGCGTAATAGTGCGTTTCGCCGTCGATCTCACGCCAGAAAAGGCGGATCTTGGCGGCTATGTCGAGCTTGCTGGCGAGATCGAGCCCTTCTGTGCACTCCTGGCCGGCGAACTGGTCCGGATGCAGGCTCGGGTCGGCCAACCTGTTCCACGCCTCGAGATTGAAATAGGGCGCCGCGGCGCCGAGCCACACGTTCATATGCTTCGTCTTGAACGTCGCCTGCTCGCGCGGGTTCGAGACCGCGCGGAGCTGCTCGGACTTCAGGAACCCGGGGAAGATCGACACGCCCATGTTCGGGTTCGTCTTCCAGAGCACCGCCTCGCTCGTCCAGTCATCGCCTTCGTCTATCGTGTAGATCAGCGCGAAGAGCTCATCCATCGCCGCCTTGCCCTCGAGCACGTCGATCGCCTCGGACCGGAGCGCGTAGCACGGGCCCGCCGTGTTCGATCCGGCTGTCGTGATTACCCACGCGATCGGCTGCTCCCTCGCGCCCATGCCGGTCACCATCGTGTCGTACTGCTCCGATGTCGAGTGCTCATGGTACTCGTCGGTGATCGAGAACGACGGTGAGGCACCATCGCCGGGCTTGCCTATGATCGGCTCGAACTTCGACGCCATCCCCAGCACGTGCAGGTTCTTTGCCCCTCCTGTCACGCCGTAGGCGTCGCGGAAGTC
>CAYPYM010000643.1:0-2356 GCA_964414435.1 uncultured Ignavibacteriales bacterium
CTCGACCTGCACCTGGCCGCCGTCGTTGGAGACGATTTTGTACGGGACGATTTTCTCTTCCGAGGAGACCTCCTCGTGACGGCGTCCCATGAAGCGTTTGATCGAAAAGACGGTGTTTTCGGGATTGGTGACCGCCTGACGTTTGGCGGCGGCGCCGACGAGCCGTTCGCCGTCCTTTGTGAACGCAACCACCGACGGGGTGGTGCGGGCGCCTTCCTGGTTCGGTATGACCACCGGTTCGTGGCCTTCGAGTACGGCCACACACGAGTTGGTGGTGCCGAGATCGATTCCGATTACTTTACCCATTTCCTCGAAACTCCTTGTTTATCTGCGTATTCTCGTTTTCAGTTCTTGCGCTCACTCGTCGGCCGGGCCGGTGCTGACCCCGACCCTGGCGTGGCGAATGACGCGGTCCCCCCGCTTGTAGCCCCGGCTGACCTCGAGCGCGACGATTCCGTCGTCGTATTCATCGGACTGGATCTGCATGAGGGCGTCGTGGAGGTTCGGATCGAACGGTTTGCCGAGCGATTCGATCGGGGTGACGTCGTAGCGGGCGAGCAGGTCTTTCATCTGCGAGAGAATCAGCTCGGCCCCTTTGCGGACGGCGTCGTTGCCGTTGTCGCCCGAGGCGGCGGCGTGCTCGACGGCGCGTTCGAGGTTGTCGACGATCTCGAGGAGATCGCCGAGCAGGCGGTCGTTGGCGGTGCGGACCATCTCTTCGTAGAGGCGCGCCTGGCGTTTTTTGTAGTTGTCGAAGTCGGCGGCGGCGCGCAGGAGCCGGTCTTCGAGTTCGGCCGCCCGCGCCTTGAGGCGGTCTTCTTCGGAGGCGGCTTCAGCCGCTTCGTCGGCGGCGGTGATTTCGGCGTCGATATCTTCGGCCGGTTTCGGTTCGGCCTGCTGTTCTTCCGAGTCGGTGATCTCGACTTCAATGTCTTTCTTGCGAGTCATCGGGCTTCACTCTCTTTTTTGTCCATGCCGGAGAGAACTTCGGTGATTGTCCGCGCGGTGTAGTCGACCATCGAGACGAGCTTGCCGTAGGCCATGCGGGTCGGACCGATGATGCCGATCGTGCCGGAGACGTTCCCGACTTTGTAAGTCGAGGTCACCAGCGAGCAGTTGATGATTTCGGCGAACTTGTTCTCTTTACCGATCGTGATGATCAGGCCTTCCTCGGCAGCGGCGCGGAGGAAGTCTTTCAACGACTGGCTGTTTTCCAGGAGCCGGACGATGCCGGCGATATGATCGAGTTGCGAAAATTCGGGCTGGGTGATGAGCTGGTCGGCCCCGGCGAGGTTGATGTCGCCGATGGTGTCGTCGGTCCAGATGCGGTCTTTGGAATCGACAATCAGCCGGATCAGGCGGCCGTCGCCGGAGACATCGGCGAGGCGGTCGCCGATCGTGCGGCGGATCTCACCGAGGGTCAGGCCGGAGAGGCGTTCGTTGAGGACCTGCTCCACCTCGCGAAGCTGGGGCTCGGTGATGCTGGTCTCGACCTCGACGATGACGGTGCGGGCGAGGCCGGATTCGACCACGACCACGGCCATGATGCGGTCCTCGGAGATGGGGATCAGTTCGAGTCGGCGCAGGACGCCTTCGTCGAAACGGGGTGCGACGGTCATGCCGAGCTGGTGGGTGATACTGCTGAGGACCTTGCAGGTCTGTCCGAGGATTTCGTTGATGCCTCTCCCCTCTTTGAGGATCGATCCCTTGATCTGTTCTTTCTCGCTGTCGGTGAGTTGCTCCGGTTTGAGGAGGTAGTCGACGTAGACGCGGTAGCCGAGGTCGGTCGGGATTCGTCCGGCGGAGGTGTGGGGTTGGCGGACGAGGCCGAGTTCTTCGAGGTCCTGGAGGGTGTTTCGGATGGTGGCGGAGGAGACGCCCATTTTGAATTTGGTGGCGATGACGCGCGAGCCGACGGGGTCGGCGGAGGCGATGTAGTACTGGATGAGGTTAGCCAGTACGCGTTTTTCGCGGTCGCTGAGATTCTCAAATGCCATAATGACTTACGTCTCCGTTGGGCCTTTCTGCCATATTGGCAGTCATCTTGACAGACTGCTACCAAATGTATACGATTAATAACACAAGTCAAGCGTAAATGATTCCGGAAAGTGGGACGTTTGAGAGTGAAATGGGCGGTTGGTGGTGGTCACCCTTCGACAAAGCTCAGGGTGACGGCGTTCCTGTGCGGTCACCCTTCGACAAAGCTCAGGGTGACGCACCCATCGGGTGTTTTTCCCTGGCGCGGGTGAGAGGGGCTGCCGGTCACCCTTCGACAAAGCTCAGGGTGACGTTTCTTCGCTCAGGGTGACGTTTCTTCGCTCAGGGTGACGCACACGAGTATGGAGCTCTCACCTTT
>CAYPYM010000644.1:0-2355 GCA_964414435.1 uncultured Ignavibacteriales bacterium
CGCCGTGAACGGCTGATTCGCGGCGGTGCGCATGTCCACTTCGACGGTCCAATATTCCTGGGGACGGAAGACTTCGATTTCCGCTTCGCGCTCGCAAATGAGGCGTAGCGCCACCGATTGCACCCGTCCCGCCGACAGCCGCGGTAGCCGCCACCGCTCTCGGCCGCCCGCTGGTTCAATCGCGATATCGCTCATCGGGCGCGAGTATCCCACGGCCCGCGCCGATTCGCCAAAGCCGCCGCCGAAATTCACCGGCATATACCGTACGTTGAACTCCAGCGCCACCGAGCTAGCGACCTTGTAATCGAAGCCGCCCCCGACCGCAAAATTCAGATCGGTCGCGGACTGCTCATCGAGACCGGGATAGTAGTAGTACGAATCGGTGAACTGCACCGTCCGACGGCCGTAATACACGCCGCCGCCGCCCGTCACGAACGGCTGAAACGGACCCCGGGTCGACACCAGCGGGTAAAAGCGAAGCTGCACCAGGATCGCATACATCAGCAGATTGCCGATATTGCTCCGGTTGTCGACCGTAAACGTCACCGTCCCGCGATTGGCGATCCCCAGCGACAGCTCGCCCATCAAACTCGGGGCCAGCCGGAGGTCGCCGAACAGCTCGAAAAAGAAACTCGCGTCGTGGAAATTGGTCGTGAAGGTGTTGGCGGTATCCCGCGCGGGCGGATTGTCCCCCAGGTTGTACCAGACCCCGAGCCGCGCTCCGGCCTGATATTTGGTCAGCACCTCGGGTGTCGCTTTGGTCGTATCGACCACCTGCGCCTGTGCCGCCGCTGCAAACGCCGCTGCCAGAATGGCGACGATGATCATCCCTCGAAGTTGTTTACCCAATTCTCACCTCAATTGTCAACTCAATCAATGTCATTCCCGCGAAAGCGGGAATCCACGCCTCACTCATCCGGCTTGTAGAATATCAGCCGCGAGTGGCTGTAATCGAACAGCACCCGGAAACGCTCCAGAATCTCGTTCCCGATATTCCCGGCCAGCTCGGCCGAACCGGCCAGGCCGCGATCACCCGAGGGGATCATCACCGGAAGGTCGGTCAGCAGAATATCGCCCATCCGGAACCGCGGCACAACCCCTGTCTGCCCGCTCACCGTGCCGCCGATTCCCCCGACCGATGTCGCCACCGACTGGGTATCGACCAGGATCGTGTCGAGATCCTGCGTCGCCACGAAATGCGGGTGCAGCAGCAGCCCGTACGGGTTGCCCAGATCGATGATATAGTCGCCCTTGATCGAGTCTATTGAGGCGCTGATAGTCGGCACTAACATGGTCAGGTGGAACGGGATCGTCACCCCGCCCTCGGGCGGCGTGAAATCCGCGGGGTTGTACATGGTCAACATCGAATCCTTGTAATCGATCATGATCGGGAAACGCGAGAGGAAATCGTGGCCCAGAAGGCCGCCCACCGGCCGCCCCATCCCGGGATTCAGCCCGAGCGGGGTCAGATCGAGCGCGCCCGCCACCTGGTTGAGCAGCACCAGTTGCCCGATCGAAATCGAATCGGTTCTCACCAGCGAAACCTCCTCGAAACCGGAAATCCCCATCGCCGGCATCGTCCCGGCCACCGGCAGCTTCAGGCTGTCGGCCAGCGCCTTGTTGAGCAGATTGGCCGAGGCCCCCGAATCGAGCAGGAACCAGTACGGGCCGTGGCCGTTCACCCGCGCGATAAGCCAGATGTGGCCATGGTAATAGGTGAACTTCATCCGGGCGGTCTTTTCCGAACCGCCGAAACTGAAATCGGACCCTTCCTGCTGCGGCGGGCTGAACACCGCCGCGTCGATCGGGCGGTTGAGCCGCACCGAGTCGGTCTTGAAACTCATCGAAAGGGGCGCCCCGCTCACGACCGTGCTCTGCACGAACGGCACCGGGATACTGTCGACCGTCCGCCAGTCGGTGAACTCGGTCCGGGTGACCATCTGATCGAGACGGCTGATCATGTATTTGCGAAGGTCCGTTTTGGGATCGAGCAGCATGAGCACCGTATCGCGGTGCATCGGGTAGACGGCAACCTGGCGGTAGAGGGTGTCGGCGATCGTCGTGTCGGGGAGGAGTCCGACCCCGCCGGCGATCCGGTCGGGGAGCACGAACGAAAACGATTCGAGATAGACGCTCTTGAGCATCTCCCGTTTTTCGTAGCCGCCCAGCTCCGAGATCCGGCCGTTCTGGTCGCGCTGCCACGCCGTGGTGCCGTCGAACGCCTGGATCAGGGTCAGGCCGGCCGCCTTGATTTCGAGATAGAGGCGGTCGGGGGGGAGGAAGAGTTCGCGGTAGTCGCCCGCAAGGCCGTTGAGATTGACGCTGCCGAAGGCTTCGTAGGAGGTCAGGTGACGG
>CAYPYM010000645.1:0-2348 GCA_964414435.1 uncultured Ignavibacteriales bacterium
CGCCGAGGCCGGGTTGATCGTCAAGGGCCTGATCTTCGGCGGCATCCCCAATTCGCACTGGGCGGTGGTCGGATGGCCGCTGGTGCCGTGGGTGGGGATCTTCCTGTGCGGCTCGTTCGTGGGCCACGGCCTGGCGAAAGTGCGCACCGGGGTGATGACGCTCGGGGAACTGGTCGCGGGCATGCGAAAAGCCGCGCTCTACCTTATGATCGCCGGGATTGCCCTCACCGCCGTCTACAAAGCGGCGGCGTGGAAACTTGGGCCGTTTGATCCGGTCGTGTTCAACGCCCTCTATCCCTCGCGCACGACATCCCTCCTCCCCGTCTATTTTGCGATCCTCCTGTGGATTTTCGCCTTTCTTATGCGCGAGATCGACGGCCGCAACCGGGCCAACCGGGCGGCGTGGGCGCTCTCGATCTTCGGGCGAACGTCGCTGTTCACCTATATCAATCAGTTCCTCTGGGTTCACTCGCTGCCGGCGCTGCTCGGGCTGAAATGGAAAATCAACTTCGCCGAGTTCTTCCTTCTGTTCGCCTTTGCTTTGCCGATGTCGTGGGTTGTCTCATACGGCTACGGGCGGCTCCGTAAGTGGGTCCGCGCCGAGGACTTCGCCCACTGGCGCGGCCGCCTGCTGACCCCTCGCTGACCCCCGCAATTTCCGCGTCCGACACAATTACTTTGACAGAAACGATCCATTATGGTATAATTGCTACACATATACACATACCTCCACACCTCCACACGTACCTGCCATTGGAAGGAAGATCTCAATGAAAGCTGTGCGGATTGTCGGATTCGTATGCCTTCTGTTCGCCCTCACCTCCCCCATAACCGCCCAAAACTACATCGTCATCGGCTGGAATGATCTCGGCATGCATTGCAGCAATGCCGACTACTCGACTTTCGTCGTGCTCCCCCCTTACAACAACGTACGCGCCCAGGTTATCCAGGTCGGCGACGCCACCCACGCTCCGGAGGTCGTCACCTCCAACGTGTATATCACCTATGAGATTCCCGGCAACACCTATTCGGTCGGCAAGACCAATTTCTGGGACTACGAAGATCAGTTGTTCGGGGTCAACCTCGCCCCGAATATCGGCCTGACCGGCAACGGCCTGACCGGCCGGATGTCTCAGACCGAAAACTACTTTTACGTCACCGGCATTCCCCTCACGCCCTATACCGACGCCAATCTCGTGAGCGAGGATCCGTTCCAGCTCGGCCTGCTGAAAGCGTATAGCTCGGGCGACCAGCTGCTGGCGAGCGCGCAGCCGGTTGTACCGGTCTCGAATGAAATCAACTGTGTCAGTTCGGGCTGCCATTCCAGTGAGCAGGCGATATTGAACGCCCATGACGACGAGGGCGGCTTCAACTCCAACAACACGCCGATCCTCTGTGCGAGCTGCCACGCCTCCAATGCGCTCGGCACAGCCGGTCAGCCGGGTCTGCCCTCGCTCTCGGAGGCGGTCCACAAGCAGCACGGCGGCATCACCAACGATTGCTACAAGTGCCACCCGGGACCGAACACGCAGTGCCTCCGGGGGGTGATGAAGACTCAGCACAATTTCGTCTGTCAGGATTGTCACGGCAGCGTGCGCAATGTCGGTGAGTCGATCAGCAGCGGTCGCGAACCGTGGCTCGACGAACCGTCGTGCGGCGCTCCCCAGTGCCACGGCGCCACTTACGCCGAAGAACCGGGCAAGCTGTTCCGTGAATCGCGCGGCCACGGCGGCCTCTTCTGCAGCGCCTGCCATGGCGAGCCGCATGCGATCGTGCCGAGCGGCAACGCCCGCGACAATGTCCAGAACATAGCCCTGCAGGGTTACGCCGGCACCCTCAACGACTGCCAGGTCTGCCACGGCGTGACGCCCGCCGGCCCCGGCCCGCACGGTATGAGCTCCGGACAGTGTTGTATCGGGATGCGCGGCAATATCGACGGCGATCCCTCGGACGGAGTTAACGTCGCCGATCTGACCTTCCTCGTCGCCTATGTGTTCCAGGGGGGAACGACGCCGAGCTGCATGGACGAAGCCGACGTCGACGCCTCCGGCGGCATCAATGTGGCCGACGTGACCTACCTGGTTACGTACATCTTCCAGGGAGGCCCGGCACCGGCCGCCTGCCCGTAAGCACGCCTCAGCAAATTCTCCGTCGAAAAGAAACGGCCGTCCTGTTCCGGGGCGGCCGTTACTTCATGGGTAACAAGAACTCATCGTTATAGAGCGATATCTCCGCGTTCGCGACAGACAATCATTGCTAAATTCGCCTGTTTTGCCTATGTTTAGGGAAGAGAGTGCGGGGAGGCGCTCTCCTGATCCTGCTATAAGTTACTGGGTATCGGAAAGGAG
>CAYPYM010000646.1:0-2347 GCA_964414435.1 uncultured Ignavibacteriales bacterium
CGGACGATCACCTCGATGTGCTTGTCGTTGATGCGCACGCCCTGCAGCCGGTAGACTTCCTGGATCTCGTTCACCAGGTAGCGCTGGGCTTCGTAGACGCCGAGAATGTCGAGAATGTCGTGCGGGTCCTTGGCGCCCTCACAGAGGCGGTCGCCGGCCCGGACCGCGTCGCCGGCATGCACCATCATGTGCTTGCCGTGCGGGACGAGGTATTCACGGACTTCCTCGTGCTCGCCGTTGACCAGCACCTGCTGCTGGCCGCGGACGATACGGCCGAACTCGACGATGCCGTCGATTTCCGAAATCACGGCCGGGTCGTGCGGACGGCGGGCCTCGAACAGCTCGGCCACCCGCGGCAGACCGCCGGTGATATCGCGCGATTTGGCGATCACACGCGGCATCTTGACCAGGACGTCACCGTGCTTCACCGACTGACCGTCCTGCACCTGAAGCTGGGCGTCGGTCGGAATGCGGTAGCTGGCGAGGGTCTTCCCCGCCGCGCTCTGGACCAGGACGGTCGGGAACAGGGTCTTGTCCCGGGTGTCCATGATAATCGACTGGATCAGGCCGGTCTGGGCATCGGTCGCCTCGCGGTAGGAGACGTCTTTGACGATGTCGCGGAACTTGACCTTACCGGACTTCTCGGCGAGAATGACGCCGGTGTACGGATCCCATTCGAAGATAATGTCGCCCTTCTTGATCTCCTGACCGTCGGCGATATCCAGATGGGCGCCGTACGGCACTTTGAGGCGCGAGCGAACCCGCTGCTTGTCGTCGACAATATGGACCTCACCGGCGCCCTCGCGGCTGACGACCATCACGGTGCCGTCTTCGCGCTCGAGCGTCCGGATATTCTCGAACTTAATGGTGCCGTTGTACTTGGACCCGACCTGCGACTGCTCCGCAATACGCGCGGCGGTACCGCCGATGTGGAAGGTGCGGAGGGTCAGCTGCGTCCCGGGCTCGCCGATCGACTGGGCGGCGATAACGCCGGTGGCCTCGCCGATATCGACCATCTTCATGGTCGCGAGGTTACGGCCGTAGCACTTGGCGCAGACACCGTGCTTGGACTCGCAGGTGAGCACCGAGCGGATATAGACCGACTCGATTCCGGCTTCCTCGATCGCCATCGCATGGCGCTCGCTGATCTCATCGCCGGCCTCGATAATCAGGTCGTCCGAGTACGGGTCGAAGATGTCTTCGAGCGCCACGCGGCCGAGGATACGGTCGGCGAGCGACTCGATGACTTCCTCACCCTCCTTGATGGCCTCGACGTTGAGGCCGAGGATGGTGCCGCAGTCGGGTTCGCGGATGATGACATCCTGGGCGACATCGACCAGGCGGCGGGTCAGATAACCGGCATCGGCCGTCTTCAAGGCCGTATCGGCCAATCCCTTACGGGCCCCGTGCGTAGAGATGAAGTACTCCTGCACGGAGAGGCCTTCGCGGAAGTTCGAGGTGATCGGGTTTTCGATGATTTCGCCGACGCCGCCGGTGATCTTCTTCTGCGGCTTGGCCATCAGGCCGCGCATACCGGCGAGCTGACGAATCTGCTCCTTGGAGCCTCGGGCGCCGGAGTTGGCCATCATATAGACCGGGTTGAAACCGTCGCGGTTCTTCGCGAGGTTATCGAACATGACGCGGCCCACTTCGTTGGTCAACTGAGTCCAGGTATCGATCACCTGGTTGTAGCGCTCACCGTTGGTGATGACGCCGCGCTCGTAGCTCTTCTGGACCTTGCCCACCTTCTTGCGGGCGTCCTCGATCAGGTCTTCCTTCTCCGGCGGAATGACCAGGTCGTCGATCGACACGGTCACACCGGCCCGGGTGGCGTATTCGAAACCGACCTGTTTCAGGCGGTCGAGGAAATTGACCGTCGCGGCCTGACCCTCGATCCAGAAGCAGGTGCCGACGAGTTCGCCGAGGTTGCCCTTGGTGGCGGTGTCGTTGAAGAACGGCACGTTCGCGGGCAGGATGGCATTAAAAATCAGGCGTCCGGGGGTCGTCTCGAGCGTCTGCCGATCGGGCATCCGGACTTTTATCTTGGCGTGGAGGTCGACATGGCCGGCGTCGTGCGCGGCCAGGGCCTCGTCGATCGAGAAGAACGACATCCCGGTCCCGGCGACCGGCTTACCGCTCTCGTTTTTCTCACGCTCTTTGGTCAGGTAGTAGCAGCCGATGACCATATCCTGCGACGGCACCGCGATCGGGCGGCCCGAGGACGGCAGGAGGACGTTGTTGGTCGCCAGCATGAGGATTTTCGCCTCGAGCTGGGCCTCGAACGAAAGCGGGACGTGCACGGCCATCTGGTCGCCGTCGAAGTCGGCGTTGAAGGCGGCGCAGACCA
>CAYPYM010000647.1:0-2339 GCA_964414435.1 uncultured Ignavibacteriales bacterium
ACACCATTCGCCTTCAGCGGGTGCACAGCGACGCCAACGGAATCGAAATCACGCAGCTTTTGCGGATTGTACTGATCAAATAGATCACAAAGCGCCAACATAGCTCTGGGTAGCGAATTCCGGCCGGCTGTTACCGAAACAGCCGGCCTTTTTCTGCGCGACATTTCCGTTTCTTCAAAACTCGTGTATTTTTGCTGACACGATCTGTCAGTCCCCTGTCGCTATCTTACTTCAACTGGGATCAATTCGGTAGGCAAACCCGACTCTGTGAGGTAAGAATATGCTGGCGAAGGTGATGTCATCGGCAACCCTGGGTGTTAATGCGTACGCGGTCGAAGTTGAAGCGGACATACAACAGCAAATGCCGTTTTTCATAACGGTCGGGCTTCCCGACGGCGCGGTGCGCGAGTCGAAGGAGCGGGTGGTGTCGGCGATCAAAAACTCCGACTACATGTTTCCCTCGAAACGGGTCACGATCAATCTCGCCCCGGCGGATATCAAGAAGGAGGGTTCGGGGTTCGATCTGCCGATCGCGGTGGGGATTCTCGCGGCGACCGGCCAGATTCTCCGCGACCGGTTCGACGAATATGTCATGCTCGGTGAGCTGTCGCTCGACGGCACCCTGCGGCCGGTGCCGGGGGTACTTCCGATGGCCATGAATTTCACCCGCGAGGACAGCCTGAAAGGGATTCTTGTCCCGAAAGAGAACGCCCGCGAGGCGGCGATGGCCGACACGCTGCCGGTCTACCCGGTGGCATCGCTGGCCGATGTCGTGGCGTTTCTCGAGGACGAGTCGAGCGTGGCGCCGTTCGTGGTGGATATCGCGTCGGTGTTCAACGAAGCGCACCGGTACCAGATCGATTTCGCCGATGTCAAGGGGCAGGAGGCGGCCAAGCGGGCGCTCGAGGTTGCCGCGGCGGGGGGCCACAATATCATCATGATCGGGCCGCCGGGGTCGGGCAAGACGATGCTGGCGCGGCGGGTGCCGACGGTGCTTCCGGATATGACGATCGAGGAGGCGCTGGAAACGACGAAGATTCACTCGGTGGCGGGGCGGCTCCCGCACGGGGCGGCGCTGATCGCAACGCGGCCGTTTCGGTCGCCGCATCATTCGATCTCATATGCCGGGCTAGTCGGGGGCGGGGCGATTCCGAAGCCGGGCGAGGTGTCGCTGGCGCACCACGGGGTGCTGTTTCTCGATGAACTGCCGGAGTTCAAGAAGGATATTCTGGAGATGCTGCGGCAGCCGATGGAGGACAACGAGGTGACGATCTCGCGGGCGAGCACGACGCTCACCTACCCGGCGGCGTTTATGCTGGTCTCGGCGATGAATCCGTGTCCGTGCGGGTATTTTGGTGACCCCAACCATGAGTGCAACTGCTCGTCGAGCGAGATCCAGCGGTACATGTCGCGGATTTCGGGGCCGCTGATGGACCGGATCGATATCCATATCACGGTGCCGTCGGTGAAGTTCAAGGAGCTGTCCTCGGAGATGTGCGGGGAGAAATCGGAGGCGATCCGGGAGCGGGTGAACCGGGCGCGGCGGTTTCAGATCGAGCGGTTCGCGGGTGAGAAGCGGATTTTCTGCAACGCCCATATGGAATCGAAGGATATCCGAAACTACTGCAAAATCGATGAAAAGGCGCAATCGCTGCTGGCGACGGCAATCAGCCGGCAGGGGCTGTCGGCGCGGGCGTACGACCGGATCCTGAAGGTGGCGCGGACGATCGCGGATCTGGTGGGGGAGGCGGATATCGATATCGGGCATATCGCGGAGGCGATACACTACCGGACGCTGGACCGGCAGTTGTGGTTGTAGCACCCTTCGGGTGGCGGTCTCATCTGTTCGCCGCCGTAAGGTCTCGCTCGTCCTTCGACAAGCTCAGGACGAACCGGGACCTGACGGAACAGACGGCGACTGTCATGCTGAGCTTGTCGAAGCATGACCGGCAGAAACGTTGCGCCCGAAGCCACTCAGCCGGTCACCCTTCGACAGGCTCAGGGTGACGGGTGAGGGACGCAAGTCGATACGCCTCTCTCCTCCTTTGTTCCTTCTCACAGCCCCCTATCCCTCCCCCTTACTTCCCGCTTGCGCGGAGGGGCGTAAACCGCTATATAGCAAGCGACGCAGTGGTTACTTTGGGGGCCCAAGTTACCGTAGCACGTCGTGAGAATGAAGAAACTGCTCGAAGAGAAATTCTTCCCGTTCGTCATCAAGCCGGGCCGATATGCCGGCGGCGAACCGGGCCAGATTGTCAAGGACCCGCAGGGGCGGGTGCTGTATCTCCACGCCTTTCCCGACAAATACGAAATCGGCCATTCCTATCTCGGCCTTCAGA
>CAYPYM010000648.1:0-2334 GCA_964414435.1 uncultured Ignavibacteriales bacterium
CGTACGCCTCTTTTAATCGGATTATTAACTCGTTACAGCGCAAGTATATCCAGCTCCAGGACGACTTCACCGCCCAGCACAACGAACTGGCCGAAGCCAACCGGAAGCTGGTCGGCCTGAGCGAGCGCAATATCGCCGTCACCCAGTTTCTCGACGGTATCCTGAACTCGATTTCGGCCGGAGTGATCGCGGTCGATCGCGAAGGCATCATCACCCATTTCAACAAGGCCGCTTCCCGCATCTTCGGCCTTCCGCCGGGTGAACCGCTCGGCAAGCCGTACCGGGACTGCATCCCGCCGGGCACGCCGATCGATGCCAACGCCCTTCGCACCGTCGAAAAACGTCAGGCCCTCGATTCCGTCGAGCGGACCATCGAGCTCCACGACAACAGTCATATCAGCCTCTCCGTATCGACCGCGGTGCTCTACGATGCCGACGGACACCCCTCCGGGGCGGTTGAAGTTTTCCACGACCTGACCAAGATCAAGAAGATGGAACACGAGCTGGCCCGGCTCAACACGCTCGCGGCGCTGGGGGAGATGGCCGCTACGATCGCGCACGAGGTGCGCAACCCGCTCTCGGGAATCGGCGGCTTCGCGGCGCTGCTTCAGAAAGACCTCGAACCCGACGACGCCCGCCAGAAGCTCGTGACCAAGATCATTCGCGGGGTGAACAGCCTGAACGACACCGTGACCACCCTGCTCAACTATACCCGCTTCGAAGAAACCAATCGTTCCGAAACCCTGTTCGGGGACTTTATCGAGCGGACCATCCGCCAGTACAAGCGCGACAACCCCGACCGCACCCATCTGACCATTCGCCTCACGCACCCGTCGGCGGGGGAGAGTTGCCGGGCCGATCTCGACCCGATGTTGTTCCGGCAGGTCTTCTTCAACCTGTTCACGAACGCCGCCGACATGCAGCCGAAACGGGTGAAGGTCGATGTCACCTATCGGGCCCTGCCGCGTCAGGCCGCCATCGGGCTCTACGGCGATCGCCTCTTGCTGGGACTTGATGAGACGGTCCTCGAGATAACAGTCACCGACACCGGACCGGGCATCGCCGAAGAACACCTCGATAAGATATTTTCACCTTTCTTTACAACTCGCAGCGGCGGCAACGGCCTCGGCCTCGCGGTCGCCTGGAAAGTCCTCAAGGCCCACGGGGGCGATATCGTCGCCGAAAACCGCCCCGGCCAGGGTGCGCTGTTCCGCCTGCTGCTGCCGGTCAAACTTGACGCCGCTTACAGGGAGCAAACGCCATGAAATATTCGGTACTGGTCGTCGATGATGACAACCTCGTCAATGAGTTCCTGGTCGAAACGCTGCAGCGCGCCGGATACGATTGCGTCCCGGCCTACTCCGGCGAGGAAGCGGTGGCGCGCGCCGGCGAGCGGACCTTCGATGTCATCCTGACCGATCTCAAGATGCCCGGCATGGACGGCCTGACCGTCCTCAAACAGATCAAGAAGAACCAGCCCGATGCGGTCGCGATCATGATGACCGCCTACGGCACGATCGAAACCGCGGTCAAGGCGATCAAGCACGGCGCGTATGATTTCCTGCTCAAGCCGGTGCTGCCGGAGACCCTCGAGCATATCCTCAGCCGCGTCACCGAGATTATCCAGCTTCGCCGCGAAAACGAGATCATGCGGCAGGATCTCTCCGACAAATTCCACAATATCGTGGGCAAGTCAAAGGTCATGCGCGAAGTGTTCGACCTCGTGCAGTCGGTCGCCGATGCCCGCTCGACCGTGCTCATCACCGGCGCTTCCGGCACCGGCAAGGAATTGGTCGCCCGGGCGCTGCACTACGCGTCCAATCGCGCTCACCAGCCGTTCATCAAGCTCAACTGCGCCGCCCTGCCCGAGAACCTGGTCGAGGCCGAGCTGTTCGGCTACGAGAAGGGCGCCTTCACCGACGCCAAGAAAACCACCCGCGGCCGGTTTGAACTCGCCGACGGCGGCACGCTGCTGCTCGACGAAATCTCCGAAATGCCGCTCAACCTCCAGTCGAAACTGCTCCGCGTAATCCAGGAGCGGGAGTTCGAACGGATCGGATCGAGCCAGACGATCCAGGTCGATGTCCGCCTGATCGCAACCTCGAACCGCAATCTCCGTGAGTATATCTCCAAGGGCGCCTTCCGCGAGGATCTGTACTACCGCCTCAACGTGATTCCGATCCACTTGACTCCGCTCGAGGAACGCACCGAGGATGTCCCGCTGCTGGTCGACCACTTCATCGCCAAGTACAACACCGAGAATCACCGCTCGGTCAAGGGGATCGATCCGGGCGCCATGCGCCAGCTCATGCACTATCACTGGCCCGGCACCGA
>CAYPYM010000649.1:0-917 GCA_964414435.1 uncultured Ignavibacteriales bacterium
ACGCCCAGTTGTAATGCAATCGCAAAACCAGCGATTAAGCCGCCAATATCAAACAGACAAGACAGAGTAGTTGCTTTGAATATTTCAAAGAAGCTCTCCGAGAGGCCAGAATGATTTATCTTGGCTGACCTCCTAATGTCTATTTATTTTTAGTTTTAAAAAACTGCCAACTTTGGGCTTCTTATAGAAGGCTCGGTTACATTTTTCTTCTTGTAACCTTTTGGCTGTAACCGCTTTGGTCGAATTCGAGGAGGTGTGGACTCCATTCATGTTTTACGCCTTCCTAGACTTGTTTTGGCGGTCCACAGTCACTGAAATGCTGTGTTTGCGGGCTGCCAAAGCCGCTTTAACTGCCTATTGAAGTTTTTGAAAGACAACTATTACTTAATAGGTTTTTGGTTGATACACACACCAAGGGTCTTCAGCCAGATAATCACTTTTTGCCTCTGCTGGTTCATGTAAATCTCCACAGTATTCGATGAAGTCACTTGAAAGACCATATGCCCGTGCACGGCAACCACCACATAAGGTGCGATATTCGCACACTCCGCATTTGCCTTTAAGAGAGTTGGGGTCTCGGAGCTCTTTGAAAATGGGCGAATTAGACCAGATTTCTTTGAAGCTTTTTTCTCGAATGTTCCCCAGTTTGATAGGTAAATAAGGGCAGGGCGTTACGTCCCCATTAGGGTAAATGCGACAGTAGTATAAGCCTGCCAAACAACCACGAACCCATTGCCTCATGTCTAAGCCCATACCTTTGGCGATGCGCATAAACTGGGGAGCGCAGGAAGGTCTTACATTTACCCTGTGTTTTGAGACCTTTGCAAAGGTTTTTGTTATCATGTCTTCGTATCTTTTGGGTGAAATATCTTCAATTTTTATGCCGCGGCCTGTTGGGACAAGGAAGAATAGATGGA
>CAYPYM010000649.1:927-2330 GCA_964414435.1 uncultured Ignavibacteriales bacterium
TAGTTTTCCACGCCGATTTCCTCAGCCAAACTCATTATGTCATCAATTTGATTGTAGTTCTGCTGAGTTAGTGTGGTGTTTAACTGGACGAGCACGTTGTTTTTCCTCAGTGCCTTGCAGGCGTTAACTGCCTTTTTCCATGAACCTAGAACGCCTCGAAACTCGTCGTGTTGAGCGGGAATATGCGAGTCTAAGCTGATTGAAACAGTTGCTATGCCTGCTCTTTTGAGTTTAGCAGCCACGGTGTCATCAATTAGGCTTCCATTGCTTCCCAACCCCATCTTCAAACCCTTAGATGCGCCATAATGGATTAGTTCATAAATATCCGGGCGTAAAAGAGGTTCGCCACCGCTTAAAATGAGTAGTGGCTTGCTAACTTGGCATATTTGGTCAATTAGGTCTTTGCCTTCTGAGGTAGTTAACTCATTGGCAAGTTTTTTTTCGGTGGCGTTGATGTAGCAGTGGCTACATTTCATGTTGCATTCGCGGGTAATATTCCAAGACATTACTAGAGGAACAAACTGTTTAGGTATCTTTGCTTCTGGTGAATATGCCAGTTTGAGGTAGAACTCGCAGTTGCCATCCGAGGCCATTAGTTTAGGCTGCCATAATGTGAATGGGAAGGGCAGAACTGTGTCGAGCATGGCTTTTGCGTGGGCAAAACAGAAATGTGAACAGAAAAGCTCCGAAACCTTGTTGTTTACGCCGAATTTTTCGGCGGCGTACTTGTGGCTTCCAAAGATGGGGCAGTTCAGAAACTCCATGTGTCCATCAAGAGTTTCAGTGCTCATGGCCATGTTAATGAAGTGGTCGCTTAACATGACTGACTGGAGTTTTTCTCTGCGCATACCGACCTTTAGTGTTACATCTAAGGCGATGCTAACTGTTTCCTCGCCGAACTTTTCCTGCACCCGCATCATAGCGTTTTCAAGAGCATGGAAACCAATTGTTTTGGCTAGTTCAGCTGTGACCAGTAGCCCTTTGATTGTTTCGTACTCTTGGATAAGCCGCATTCGAATGACTTGCTCTGCCCAGTCATCAAATAGTTTCTCCAGGGCTTCGCCCGCCTGGGGGGTTTTGTTATTTAGCAGAGCTTCGACTTTTTTGTTTTCTTGTTTTAACTTGGTGAAAAGAGCGATTTTTTCCTCGCTTCCTAGCCTTGCACTGGTAGTTATCTCGTGTAAATCTAAGGGGAGAGGGGCTGCTTCTTTTGTGAGTTCTTTAGCGTCAGATTCAAAATCGCCATAAATTTTGTTTAGCTGTGCAGATATGTCAGGTAACTTTACCTTTAACTCGTCAAGTAGCACTTGAGTTTCTGACTCCATCTTTGTAACCATAGCCATATGGTAGAGAAGAGAACCCGTCATCCCTGGGTCGGCTATTTGTTTACCTCCGTTGGATCC
>CAYPYM010000650.1:0-2324 GCA_964414435.1 uncultured Ignavibacteriales bacterium
AAGTGGCCGGCTCCACCGCGCTGGAGCGGTCCGGCCCGATGCTGATCACGCACTGGGGGTTGAGCGGCCCGGCGGTGCTGAAACTCTCGGCGTGGGGCGCCCGGATTTTGCACGACGCTCGCTACCGCGCCGCCCTCAGTGTGAATTTCCTGCCGGAAACCTCGATTGACACGGTGCGGACGGAAATCGAGCACCGACGGCGGCAGCACGGGCGTCGGCGCATAGCGGCCGATCACCTCTTCGGACTTCCCCGCCGCTACTGGGAGCGCGCCGTTACCGGCGCCGGGGTTGCCGACCATACGGTCTGGTCGCACCTGAGCAGGGCGGACGAGACGGCCCTGATCGGACAAATCACCGAAGCAAGATTCGACATTCTCGGGAAGGGGATATTCAAGGAGGAGTTCGTCACGTGCGGCGGGATCGATCTCCGCGAGATCGATTTCAAGACGATGCAGAGCCGCGTCCGCCCGGGGCTGTATGTCGCGGGAGAACTGCTCGATATCGACGGCATCACGGGAGGCTTCAATTTCCAGTCGGCCTGGACCACGGGCTGGATCGCCGGACAAAGTCTCGCCGGCTGAAATCGAACCGGCCACTCTCCCGACTACTTCCAGCCGTGATTCTCCGGATCGTTTATCGCCGGACAAGGAAATAGGAACGCCCTGCCTGGTTCCAGGAAGACCTTTCCGCAGGCAGGGCACTCACGCAGGGCCTGAACACCTGTGCGTGTGAAGAGGTAACGAATGTTTACGCAGGCAGGTGTGTCAGGAGGTTTGTGCACACTCGGCTACGGACAGTACGGCCCGGACCCTCCCTTGAAGAGGAAGGCCACCATGAACGTCAGGTCGGCGATGTTCACGTCGGTGGAGCAATCGAGATCCCCCGAGATGTACGGCACCGGTTCCGGTCCGCCCTGGAAAATGTATCTCACCAGATAGGTCAGATCGGCCACGTTCGGGTCCCCGTCGGAACCATCATCGTCGCCGCGCCTGAAGCACTGGGCCGAAAACGAGGCGTTGGACTCACGAACGAAACCGAAGCGGTTCTCAGCCGTGACTTTCCAGTAGACCCACTCCGGCAGCGGCAGCACCGCGGACGGAACGTCGGCCTGGCTCACGTCCGTCGTGGAGCCGGTATAGACGATCGTCCCGGCGCCGAAGCCGGGATCGGTCGATATGATAAGCGCATAGGTGGTCGTGTCGTCTCCGATAACACTGGCCGCGTCTTCCCAGTCGAAGGGAATGGTGGTGCGACCGTAAACGTCGATATATCCCCCGTCGGCCGGACTGAGCAGATTGAATTCACCCGGATCGGCGCCGATCGCGAGATTGAAGGAATCGGGATAGGGAATCGAGTTGCGCTCGGTCCCGTACACGCTGCCGTAAGCTTTCACCCGCCAGAAATACTTCCCGGCGGCCAGCAGACCGCCGTCGACGGTATAGAAGCTGTCCACCAGGTCCGCTGCCGAAATCGTCTGAGGCGGGTTGAACGCAGCGGTCGTGCTCAGCTCGAACCGGTAGAGCACCGTCTCAATCGAGTAGGGCGCGGCCGACTGGTCCCAGGCAAACGTGAGATCGCCGCCCGGAACCATGTAGGCGGTCCCGCCGGAGGCAGGCTGCCGCAGGTGAAAACCGGGGGGGCGATAGGCCTCCTTGACATAGAACGAGCGCCCGAACGGCGTTGACTGCTGCTCGAAGCCGTAGGTGTCGCCGGTGGCCGTCACCCGGTACCAGTAGGAATGGTTGAGGGTGAGCGCCGATCCGTCGACATCCACCGTGGTATCGGTCAGGCCGGCATAAGTCAGTACCGTGCCGGCGTCGAACGTTTCGGTTGAGGAGACGTCGCACGTGTATTCGATTCCTTCCCCGGCGTATACGCTCGTGGCCGGCTGCCAGTACAGATGAAGGTTGCTGTCGGGGAAGATGGTCACCTCTTCTCCGAGGCCGGGAACGAGCAAGTCAAACTGGGAAGGCGGATAATCTGTGAACAGGACCGTACCCTCGGCGGTCGACGAGATCGGGTTGTTGTTTATGTCGGTCATGACATGCTGGAGGATGTCCATGTCGACGCGGCCGGTTCCTTTTGTCACAACCCGGACCTGGGCCACTATGCCCGGTCCGTCGACCACCGCCGTGGCGCCGAAAAGCAGCCCTTCGAGGCGCAGCACCTGGGCGTCCAGGGTGGTGTCGTAGTAGATGTAGGCGTTAAAAATCTTGGTATAGGGGGTGTTTTCGAACAGCGGCCCCAGCGCTGTTGATACGGTATCGACAAGCGCCGTATCGAAGGCGATATACGCCTGGAATAATCTGATACCCTGCGTGTTG
>CAYPYM010000651.1:0-2316 GCA_964414435.1 uncultured Ignavibacteriales bacterium
ATAACCAGAAACCGAACACGAGCTGGGCGAACGCGCACGCGATCGCCGACTGGGGTCATGCCTGGGCCGGCTCGCATTTCAATTACAACACGGTTCGTACCGGCCACAACCACTACGGCGGACGCGGCATGTACTTCAACTTCGCCGCCGGTACGCCCGACAAACCGGTGGAAATGGCCTACAACGATATCCGCGTCACCCAGGGGTACAGTACCGAGGATGATGCGGCCCGCGGCCTTCGGGTCCGCTGGGGCTGTTTCTATCTGCGCGTTCATCACAACTACATCGAGGTGTATTGCGACGACGACCCGAACACCCAGTATATCGGCGGCGACGCCCACGGTATCTGGTTCGGGGCGATCGGCGAGGAAGGTTCTCAGCTCGGCGCGCACAACTGGTTCTACAATAACGAAATCCATGCGAACTACTACGGTGATCCGGCCAACGCGCCGGGGCAGGCCACCTGCTTTGTCGCCGACCAGGTCCGGGATCCGAATCAGATCCTCGGCAACGACAACCGTTCGTTCAACAACCACTTCTACAGCAATTTCCGCTGTATCCAGATCGGCGAAGACGGCCACGAAGGTAACGAGTGGGTGTCGGTCGGCGATACCCTCGAGTGGGACGACCCGCACTACACCGGTACCTGGGGCTTCACCGGCGCAGTCGGTGTCGGCGCGGGCGGCATGTCGGCGCTCAACAACCACCTGATCGACCCGGTGTGGATCAACGCCTCGTCAGCCGACGTCACCAACCGGAGCGGCGGCGGCACCAAGTCGATCTATGTCGACCGCACCGTGCAGGTGACCGTCATGGGCACCCAGAACAACCAGCCGATTCCGGGCGCCACCGTGCGCATCTGGAACCGTTTCGGTGATCCGAGCAACAACTCGACCGCGGTCGCGACGATCGCGACCAACAGCCGGGGCGTGGCGCTCGACACCCTCCCCTATGTCTGGCACAAGTGGGACGGTTACACCCAGACGGGCGACTCGACCTACAATAACTACACCGTGAAGGTTGAGGCGTTCGGCAAGTCGTCGCAGCAGACGGTTACGCTGGGCGACCTCGAACCGGGCCGGGTCGGCGCGCTCCAGCTCGACATGGCGCTCGACACGATCGGCCAGCAGGTGACCAATGTGGCCCCGACGGCGCCGAGCCTGAGCAGCCCGGCCAACGGCTCGACCGTGGCCTCCCTCCAGCCGCAGCTGGTGGTCAACAACGGAAGCGATCCGGACGGCGACGCGCTGACGTACGAGTTCGAGCTGTACGACGCGTCGGGCACCAATCTCATCCTCTCACAGGGCGGTATCGCGCAGAGTGTCAGCGTCACGTCGTGGACGATCTCGACGACCCTGGCGGCCGGCACCGAATACCGCTGGCGGGCCCGCTGCTCCGACGGCATGGCGACCTCGCCGTGGATGACGATGGTGTCGTTTATCACGCCGATGCCTCAGGACAACACGCCGCCCAACGCGCCGACGATGCATGCGCCGACACAGGGTTCGGTGACCAACCAGACCTCGCCGACGCTCTCCGTGCTCAACGGGAGCGACGCCGACGGTGACGCGCTGACATATTCATTTGAGATTTACGACCAGGCCGGGGCTACACTTGTAGCCTCGGCCAACAACGTGCACCAGGGACCGTACTACACCACGTGGGCGGTCCCGGCGACGCTGGAGGACGGTCACACCTATAGCTGGCGGGCCCGCTGTTACGACGGCCAGGATTATTCGAACTGGACGTCGTCGTGGCAGTTCTCGGTCGATCTCACGGTCGCGCTGACGCTGCCCACCCACTCGTCGCCGCTCGACGGCGGCACGGTGCTGGGCGAGCCGATCGTTCTGATCGTGAACAACTCCGACCATGATGCCGGCGCGAGTGTCACCTACGACTTCTATGTGTACTCCGACGAGGGTCTGACCCAGCAGGTTGATCAGATTCTCGACGTCGCGGAAACGGTCAACAAGACGGCCGCGACCTGTTCCTTCACCCCGGCTGAGAACCACGAATACTGGTGGCAGGTGCAGGCGTCGGACGGTTCCAATACGACCGCGCTGACCTCGGCGACCTCGTTCATCTATTCGACGCTCGGATCGGGTGAAACGACCGTGGCGACCGCTTCGTATCCGCCCGACGGCAGCATGGTCGATGTCCGCCAGCCGCAGCTCACCGCGCTGAATATCGAAGCGGCGGGCAGCCACGACTACTATTTCGAGGTGGCGACCGACCCGACCTTTGTCAATCTCGTGGCGGTTTCCAGCGGCGTACCGCAGGGTCTCGGCAGTGAGACGGCCTGGCAGGTTGATCAGG
>CAYPYM010000652.1:0-2309 GCA_964414435.1 uncultured Ignavibacteriales bacterium
GACCTTGCGCACGTAGCGGTCGATCATCACGGCCGCCTTCTTCCCGGCCGCAATTGCATCGACCACCGTGTTCGGCCCGGTGACCACGTCACCCGCGGCAAACACACCGGCGCGGTTGGTCAGAAGCGTCTTCTCGTCGATCCGGACCGTCTTCCAGTCGGTGACCTCGATCCCGCTCGCTTTGGCGGGGCCAATGCAGTCGACACCCGAATCCTCGCCGATCGCGACGATCAGCGTATCGAGATTGACCGTGAACTCGCTTCCCTTGATCGGCACCGGGCGCGACCGCCCGCTGTCGTCGATGTCACCGAGACGGTTGCGCAGGCATTCGAGTCCCGAAAGCCGGCCGGTGTCGTCGGTGATGATCCGCGACGGCGTCGTCAGGATCTGGATCGAGATCCCTTCCTGATCGGCCGCCTCGATCTCCTCGGCGAACGCCGGCATTTCATCGCGGGTACGCCGGTAGAGAATCGTGACGCTCTCGACATCCTTCTGCCGCAGTGCCACGCGGGCGGCGTCGAACGCCGAGTTGCCGCCTCCGATCACGCCGACCCGGGCGCGCGCCATCGCCTCGCCGCGCTGGTTGTGCGCCTTGAGGAATTCGATCGACGGAATCACGCCTTCGATCTTCTCATTGTCGAGTTGCAGCGGTTTGCTCTCGTGAGCACCCATCGCCAGGAGCACGGCGTTGAACCCCTGCTCGAAGAGGCCGTCGACCGTGAACGCCTTGCCCAGCGCCTGGTTGACCTTGACCGTGATATTGCTGTCGATCAGCGCCTGAATTTCGCGCTGGATCACTTCCTGCGGCAAACGGTACGACGGAATCGCACAGTAGAGCATGCCGCCGGGACGATCCTCGGCTTCGAAAACGGTGACCTTGTATCCCTTGAGCGAGAGGTAGTGCGCCGCGGTCAACCCGGCCGGGCCGGAACCGACCACCGCCACTTTCGGCGGCGTGCCTTTGGTCCACTCCTCGCGCACCGGGACGTAGCTCGACGGATCGATGCGGTCGGTGATGAACCGTTTCAGCGATCGAATCGCCACCGCTTCGCCGCCGGTCGTGCCGGCCTTGCAGCGCTGTTCGCACGGATGGTGGCAGACGCGGGCGCACACCGACGGGAACGGGTTGGCGTCGCGAATGACGTGGTAGGCCTTGTCGTACTCGCCTTCGCCGATATACGCCACGTACCGCCAGGCCTCGGTCCCGAGCGGACAGGCCGACTGGCACGGGGCCCCGACCAGGTCGGAGCAGACAAACGCGTCGCACTTCTTGTCGACCACGTGCCGCTCGAACTCCGGGCGGAAGTACTTCAGCATGGAGAGCACCGGGTTGGCCGCCGACTGTCCGAGACCGCACATGCTCGTGTCTTTCACGACCGTGGCGAGTTCCTCGAGCAGGTCGAGATCGGCCAGGGTGCCTTTCCCCTTCGTGATGTCGTCGAGAATCTCCCACATCCGCTGAGTTCCCTTGCGGCAGGTGAAGCATTTCCCGCACGACTCATCTTTGAGAAAGCCCATGAAGTATTTGGCGACATCGACCATGCAGGTGTTTTCGTCCATGACGATCATGCCGCCGGAACCCATGATCGAGCCGGCCTTGGCGAGACTGTCGTAGTCGATGGAGAGATCGAACATCGAGGCCGGGATGCAGCCGCCCGACGGTCCGCCGGTTTGCACCGCCTTGATCTTGGCCCGGCCGACCGGCCCGCCGCCGATGCCGAAGACAACATCGCTGATCTTCGTCCCGAGCGGAACTTCGACCAGCCCGGTGTTGCGGATTTTGCCGACCAGCGAGAAGATCTTGGTGCCGGTGTTGCCGGGGATGCCGACCTGCGCGTAGCGCGCCCCGCCCACGTTGATGATTTCCGAGATGTTGGCGAGCGTCTCGACATTATTGATGCAGGTCGGGCAGCCGTGGATGCCGCGCTCGATCGGGAACGGCGGCCGCTGGCGCGGTTCGCCCATGTAGCCCTCGATCGATTTGATCAGCGCCGTTTCCTCGCCGCAGACAAACGCGCCGGCGCCGCGCACGATCTCGACATCGAAATCAATCCCGGTGCCGAGGATGTTGTCGCCGAGCAGCCCCATGTCGCGCGCCTGGCGGCAGGCGATGAGGCAATGCTTGATCGCCAGCGGGTATTCACTGCGGACATAGATGATGCCGCGCGTCGCACCGATTGCGATGCCGGCGATAATCATGCCCTCGATAATGGAAAGCGGGTTGCCCTCTAGCACGCCGCGGTCCATGAAGGCACCGGGGTCGACCTCGTCGGCGATGCAGACGATGTATTTCTGTCGATTCGCGCCAT
>CAYPYM010000653.1:0-2308 GCA_964414435.1 uncultured Ignavibacteriales bacterium
AGACGATTTCGTTCTTGCCGTTAGCGACTACTTTGACCATGCCGCCGCCGGCGCTGGCTTCGATTTCGGTGCGAGCGAGTTCTTCCTGCGCTTCGGCCATCTTGGCCTGCATCTGCTGAACCTGCTTCATCATGTTGCCGAATCCGCCTTTGTTCATATTTGTTCTCCTGATTCTGAGGCTGTGTGAGCTAGGTGACTTTGCGGACGCCGATAACCTCACCGTCGACCTTGTCAAGCAGCATGCGCAAGCGAGGAGAGTTGGCGACCATCTTATCGATTGCTTCTTTGTTCATCCCGCGCGAGTCGTTGGCCGTTTCCGGGCCCGGGCGGTTGGGATCGATATCAACGCTTATACCGAGATTGGCGCGATAGTGTTCACGGAGGGTCGCGGCCAGCAGGCTAAGGTTCTCCGGTTTGCGCACCAGTTGCAGTGACGCCGCGCCGTTGGCGCCAAACACCAGCAGGATCTTGTTGTCACGGACCTCGCGAAGGTCGGCCATACCGAGCTGCGAGGAGAGCATCGGGCTCTTGCGTTTCAACTCCGCCAGAAATCCGGCCCAGCCCGACTGCACCTGCGGCATGTTGATCGTGCGGCTGAATGCGGCGGTGTCGACCGGTTCGGGCGCCGGCGTCGGGGCGGGACGGGAGGACGAAACCGGCGTGGGAGCCGGCCGCGACGGCGCGTTGCTTACCGGTTGTCCGGATTCAGCTTTTTTTTTTGAGCCGAACAGGTCGGACGATGCGGCGTTGGCTGCCTGCGGATTCTGCTGGAGATGTGCGAGAATCTGCTGGAAACTGACGGTCGATTCCATCGACGCCATCTTGACCGCGGCGACCTCGAGCACGAGGCGCTCATCGAGACCGCTCTTGAGATCGCCGAGAGCGTCGCCGACCATCTTCATGAGGCGGATCGTGTCGCCGACCTGAAACCACTCGGCCTGTTTAAGATATTCGGTGCGTTCGTCTTCGTTGAGGCTGATCAGATCGTGCGATTCCGGATCGGTGCCCAGGATCATCACGATCCGCAGATGATCGAGCAGCTCGGAGAGGAAGTCCTCGACATCGACCCCCGATTCGAGCACACCCTTGACCAGCAGCAGCGCCTTCTTGCTGTCCTGGGAGGCGATCGCCTCGCAGAAGGAGAAGAGGGTGCCCCGATCGACCAGCCCGAGGGCCTCGACCACGATTTGTTCGGTGATCGTCTCACCTGCGAAAGCCGCCACCTGGTCGAGAAGGGAGAGGGAGTCGCGTACGGAGCCGTCGGCCCGGCGGGCCAACAGCGCCAGAGCGGACTCGTCGATTTTGATCCCCTCGCGATAGGCGATCTTTTTGAGATGAGCGGCGAGGTCGAGTGCCGAGACCCGCTTGAAGTCAAACCGCTGGGTGCGGGAGAGGATCGTCTCGGGCACCTTGATCGGTTCGGTGGTGGCGAAAATGAAAACGACGTGGTCGGGCGGCTCCTCGAGCGTTTTGAGGAGGGCGTCGAACGCCGCGCCCGAGAGGCGGTGGACCTCGTCGATGATATATATCTTTTTTTTGCCGCCGGCGGGGGCGAGGTTGATGCGCTCGCGGAGCGCCCGGACATCGTCGACGCCGGTATTGGAGGCGGCGTCGATCTCGAGGACATCGAGCGAGGTCCCGGCGGTGATATCGCGGCAGGCGGGGCATTCGCCGCACGGTTCCGGGGTCGGGCCGTTGACGCAGTTGAGGGCTTTGGCGAGGATGCGAGCGGTGGTCGTCTTGCCCGTGCCGCGCGGGCCGCAAAAGAGATAGCCCGAGCCGACCCGGTCGTTCCGGACCGCGTTCTGGAGGGTCCGGGTGACATGGGTCTGCGCCACGACGTCGTCGAAAGTCGGGGGCCGATATTTGCGGGCGAATACCTGGTAAGCCATAGATTACGATTATACGCAAAAACGGCCGAGTCCCCAATCATATTTTTAGGAAGCGCCGGCGGTCGATCAACCGATTATCCGTTTGACACTTACGGCTGATTCCCCGTCATTATGGTGATTCGAGACGCCAATGAGAAGGTTCCGGAGCATGATCCGAGCGATCCGCCGCATCGTAATCATCATATTGTGCCTGTCGGCCAGCGCCCGCGCTATCCCGATGGTCAAGCCGCTGGTGGCCGACAGTATTCCCAAGCATCTCCGCCACGGGGCGGTCGGGCTCAAGTTCGGCTTTATCAACTCCGGTAATATACACTACCGCGGCGGGGTGTACGAGCCTGACGCCGCTGTATGCGGCGAGGTCTATTTCGATGTCCCGCTGGTGACGCACCTGTTGCTGAGCGCGGCGATCGATGTGT
>CAYPYM010000654.1:0-2303 GCA_964414435.1 uncultured Ignavibacteriales bacterium
TCGCGACGCGCTTGTCCAGAGACGCGCCTCCCGAGACGATGATTCTCAGACGTCCGCCGGCCTCGTCCCTGAACTTCTTCGCCACGAGCCTGTCGTAGAGCATGCACTTGAGGGCAAGCAGGGGCGGGACGCGCTCGCCCCGGTATTTCCTGTTCGCCTGCTCGTTGAGGTTTCTGATGGCGTTCCTCACGAGCGCCTGCTTGCGCCTCGAGTGCCCCTCTATCTTCCAGCGCGCTTCGGCGTGCGCCTTCTCGAGCAACTCGACCACGCTGTGGATAAGAGGAACGGACGGCTCCTCGGGATTAATCCGCTCGATACGAATCTCAGCCACCGGTTTACGGCTCCTGTCCACCTGAAGCCGTGTCGGGGACGGCGGTCGAATCGTCGGCCGGCGGCAGCGGTGCGTCCTGATAAAGCGGCGCGGCCTGGCGGATATTCACCGTGGTCGCCACCACCCAGGCGTCGGGGTAGCCGGCGGATCGGACCCGCTGGGCGTAATCTTCGGCCTCGTACCGATCGGCGAAACTGCCGACCCGGACTTTATAGTACGGCACCTCGTAGTCGAGATACACCGGCCGGTCGAAAATCTCCTCGGCGACACGCTTGGTATGCTGTGCCTCGCCGAAGAGCTTGCTGGTGTATATCTGGATCTTGAACGCCTGGTGGTTGAGCGTGTCAGTTTGCGCGACGAGGCCGGTGTCCGGCTCGGCGCCGCTCGAATCGGTACCCATCGGGACCGGTTCTTCCATCTGGACCGTCTCGCGTCCCTTCAGCGCCGCGTTGACCGGGAACATCTCCGGCACCACCTGGCGGTCCTGGGGCAGGTCAAACGGATTGAACCGCAGCGAATCGGTCGGAGTGGCCGCCGTACGCGGCGTCTCCGAGATATCGGCTCTTTTCGGCTGGCACCCGGCGAGCAAAATGAAGCCGGCGAAGGCCGCAAGATTACAGATATTTCGAATACTTTTCATCTTCCGCCAGCTCCGCGAGGAGCTTTTTGATATCCTGGGCGCGCGAGCGGTGCGCCACCATCGTGATGCCGTTCGCCTGCACGATAATCAGGTCCGACACGCCGACGGTCGCGACCAGACCGTTGGAGTCGTTGTAGATGGTCGTCTCGTACGATTCGAAGGTCATGACATCGCCGCCGACCACCACGTTCTTATCGGTGTCAACCTTCTTGTATCGCTCGAGCGAACGCCAGTCGCCGACATCGTCCCAGACGATATCCGCTTTCATGGTCAGGACGTTGTCGGCTTTTTCGAGCACGGCGAAGTCGATCGAGATACCGGTGACTTCGTCGTACAGCTTTCTCCGGGCCGCCACTTCATCCGGCGTCCCGATCGTAGCCGCGTACTCATCGAGCTTCTGCCCGAGCACCGGCTGGCAGGTGTGGATCGCATCGAGAATCGACTTCGCCGACCAGATAAACATACCGCTGTTCCACAGGTAGTTGTGGCTGTAATAGTAATCGAGTGCCACCGCCGCCCGCGGCTTCTCGGTGAAGCCGGATACGTAGTGTACCGGGATGTCGGCCTCCTGCTTGTACAGCTCGCCGAGCTTGATGTATCCGTAGCCGGTTTCCGGTCGGGTCGGAACGATGCCGATCGTAATCAGCGAATCTTCCTCGGCGGCGATCGCCGCTCCCGCCTGCAGGATCTTGAGGAGCTTTTCTTTCGGACGGATCAGGTGATCGGCCGAGAGCACCACCATCACCGCGTGCGGATCCTCGTGCTGAAGGTGAATCGCGGCGAGACCAATCGCCGGTGCAGTGTTGCGCCCGATCGGTTCGGCCAGAAGGTGGTGATCGTTTAGGCGGTCAACATGCTCGAAAATGATCGGACGCATCTCCTCGCCGGTGACCACCCGCATGTTGTCGAGCGGAATCAACGGCAGGACGCGGTCGATGGTTTCCTCGAGCATCATCTTGTCCGAGGTCAGTCTCAGAAACTGTTTGGGCCGGCTGATTCGTGACAGGGGCCAAAAACGTTCGCCCCGGCCGCCGGCCAAAATAACACCATAGATCACGGCGAAATCCTTCCTCACAATCGAGCTAATCGTTTGATAATATCCAAGTTAAACTGCGGAGTCAAGCAAAGTTTGTCCCGCCCCGGGGCGGTCGCGCAAGTGGCTGTGGGAGGCGGCGTTCGGTCGAAGGTCGGCCCTCGTCGGGACGGTTGGAGCAGCATGGGTATGGGAGGGTGCAAATCTCCATTTGACATTGTGAAGATCGCTCCGTCTATCTATCATAAGAGTGCAGTCGGGCCCCCAGGGTCCACCGTCCATGACGGATACGGGGGGGC
>CAYPYM010000655.1:0-2303 GCA_964414435.1 uncultured Ignavibacteriales bacterium
ATCCCGACCGCCACCTTGTCCCCTTTGCCGTTGCGGCCGTCCCAGGTCGGCACGCCGGTGTTGCGGCCGTGATAGATGCCGGCCGCCATCGTGCGGTTGTCCATCACGCGCGAAACGAGATGCATCGCCGCATCGTAGATCTCGAGGCTCACCACGGCTTCCTTGTCGACGGTGAAATGAAAGTCGACCGAACCGCCGCCGCTCTGCCGCAGCGGCACCGGGAAGGCGTAGACCTCGTCGGCCGGAGACTTAGTATCGACATAGTACAGGATCGTGTCGGCGAGAAGGTCGTCCAGCCGCAGCCGGACCGTCGCCAAATCGGTCCCGACCCACATGTACTGCCCGATCACCTCGGCGGCGTAGACCGGCGTACCCGGGTCCACCAGCGTCTTGCCGGTGACGTCGTTCAGCGGAATGTATTGCCAGCTATACGGCGTGCCGCTCGAGTTGAGGAACAGCCCGGTGTCGGTGGCGGTGAAAACCGAATCGCCGTTGAAGGCGAAATTCCACGCGAAGTGTGAGCTGTCCATCTCGTGCCATTTCAGGTCGTAACGGGCGCCGGCGGTCGTATCGACCGGCTCATAGATGCCGACCGAGATGCCGGTCGCCTCGCCCTCGTAAACGCCGGTCGGGCGGTCCGAAAGCCAGACGCGCGAGTACGTTTCTCCGGGGCGATTCTGAAGGCCCATCGCCGGAATCCAGTTGCCGCTGATCGCGCCGCCCGAGGATATGTAGGTGTGGTTGATGACCAGATCGGGGATGAGGGAATCGAGGTTGGGCCGGAAGATCCGGTAGCTCTCGCCGCCGTTATTCGAGATCGCGAAGCCGCGCTCGGTTCCGATAAATACCGTATCGCCGAGGACCGACATCACCGTGATCGTGTCATTGTCGAGCCGATCGGTGCTGGTGCTGTCGGTAACCGTGTAAATTATCGATGGGTTGGTACCGTTGTAGCTGTACCGGAGCCCGGCTTCACCGACCGCGAAGACCGAGTCGCCGATGAAAGCGATATCGTTGGTCTGCACCTGCATCTGGAAGCTCTCGTACTCCCACAGAAAAGTGCCGGGGAACACCTCCACGTAGTGGCCGCGCTTGACTACGTTGGCGCCCGAGTCGGTAACGGGACGGTTGATCGTCCAGATCGCCAGCGAATCGAATTGACCGAGCGTGTCGGCGAAAACCTGGGTGCGAATCTTGATGACGCGCGTGCCGCTTACATAGGGCGTTTCGGCAAACACCGTGTTCCGGAGCGAATCGATACTGCCGGCCGGGTCCATATACCAGGTCACGAGCCCGGAGTCGGTGCCGATTCGAAGCGTGTCAGCCAGCGGGTCGAGCGCCCAGACCACGTTGCGACGGTTGGCCGCCGACGTGTCCGTGGAGTCGACCCAGAGGTGCGTCCAGGACTGACCGGTGTCGGATGAAACGAACAGCCCCGCCTCCTCGGCCGCGAGATACATCCGGTCGCGGACCATTGTCATGGACGAGACCGTCCGGTTGGCGCCGACAAAAGCGGGGTCGGAGATATCGGTGAAGGTCTCGCCGCCGTCTTCGGATAGTCCCAGCCCGGTCGAGTTGCCGTCGCGGCTTTCTTTTGTCCCGACGAACAGCTTGCCGTCGACCGCAAACTGGGTCGAGATGTACGGTCCGGGCAGGCCGTCGGTGGTGAATGTCGAGATAAACGGCGGGCCCTTGTGGGTGGCTCGCGTTACGCCGTTATCGCCGCCGATAAAGACGCGGCTCGAGTCACCGGCGCCGCACTGGTCGCAGTAAATGATGTTCGTGATGTGCTTCGAGGCCGGCTTCTCATATTTGGGCGCGAAGACATACTGAAAAACTCCGCCGGCGGTACCCGACCAGACATAGAGCGAGTCGCCGTGACCGTTGTCGGCCGCGCACGAAAAGAAGAGCAGGTAGTTGGGCAGGGTCGCCGAATTGGGAACATTATAGAAATTCCAGAACCGGATCGAATCGGACACCGACGGATGGAACCGCCGCCAGGTCTGGCCGCCGTCGCGCGAGCCGACAAATCCGCCCGCCCAGGCGGTGAAAAAGACCCAGTCGGTGCCGAGGGCGTTGGCCCCGGTGATATCGTAAATCACCCGCTGGGGGCCGAAAGCCTCCGGTACCAGGCGGGTCGCCGCGCTCAGGTCGACCGTATGGAAGTTGAATTCCGGGCCGGTGTCGTCGGTGTACATCAGGGTGTCGGAATAGGTGATATCAGCACCGTCGACCGTCTTCGAATACGCCGTCGCCACCCAGAGGCGAGAGCCCGACGAAAACAGGGCGGAGATGTTGTCCTG
>CAYPYM010000656.1:0-2302 GCA_964414435.1 uncultured Ignavibacteriales bacterium
ATCCTGTTTATCCTTTTCAATCTGTTCCTTTATCAGGTTTTTCTTCTCAGCACTTTTTTCCTTGAACCGCTCCTTTAACGTTGGGATAAGTTCTGCACGAAGTAATATTATCACCTCTTTTTTTGTAACTACTGTCTTATCACTCCCTGTCAAAAATCTTATTCCAAAGACCCACCATGGCAAATCTTTGAGGAACGGTATTCCGGTTCTTATAATTTCGTTGTCATTTACATATAAACCACCAATTACAGTCTCTTCACCATTTAATAAAAGTACGTCTGTAGAAGCTTGTGTTTTTTTAATATCAGTAGTTAGATCGGAAGGTATAACTGTACTTTGTTCCACATCAAGCTTAAGCAAAATATAGTCTATTCCATCCTTTGAATACACATAAGGAGTTACATTAATTATTGAACCTGCGGAATAAAATTTCTGAATTGTATTTCCTGAAAAATCCTTCTGCAATACTGAAAAATCATCTCCTACCTGTATTCTTCCTTTCTGTTTATTTCTCACGGTTACGGAGGGGCTTGTAATAATTTCTCCTAAATTCTCCGATTGAAAAAACCTGAACATCGCAGTGGCGTTACCCTGCCACTTCCCAAAATTAAAACTACTTGTATTATTAATGTTGAATGAAGCCGGAGTTGCCTGGTTTTGTAATTGAGCTGCAGGGGGTATCGTTTGAGTCTGAAGAGCGCTTCCAAGGTCCACGCCTCCTTTGGAAACCAGCGCATCCCAGTCTATTCCCCTATCCAGCGAGTTTTGTATGTTAGCCTCAAAAAACACAGCAGATATCCTGACCTCCCTTGCTTCTATATCTGCATATGTATCGCCATTTGTTTTCATTTCTTCAGTATTATCACTCTGGTCTTTTTGCTTAATAATTATTGAGCCCGCTTTTACCTCGTACATTAAATTTCGCGAATTGACTATTAAATTCAATGCATCCATATAAGGCATCCGCGTTATTTCAACTCCAATGGGAGATAGCGAAGATACAGTGGAAACTATGGTTTTTCCAGAAACAATTTCACTCACTGAACTCAGCATCTTTATAGCCTGGTTAAAGCTGACATACTGCGAGATAGACACTATTTCCATCGGGTTGTACTCACCCGTTAGCTTTTTTTGCAGCTGCTCCTGTGCATTTGACGTCGCCAAAATCAAAAATGCCATAACTATTATTGATATAAATTTCATTTTATTTCCCTTCTTTTTTATTTTTAATTCCCATTTTTAGTGTTTCATATTCAAGAATGCCTCCCTTATTCAAAACAAATGTTACGGTTTTATTATCATAGTCTATATCTTCCAGGTAACCGAGATAAATCCGATCACCTTTTTTTAATAGTATGGTATTTCCCTGCGTGTCAGTTATAAAAGCTCCCTGCGGTACCAGTGAAAGCAAGGTAGCGCCCTGGACATCAGGAAGATTATCTATATTAGGCCTCATCTGATTTCTAACAAGCGGGAAATAGGCATTATACAGCCTCCCTGTATTCAGATTATTTTCTGTAAAATTAACCTCAGCATACTGATCATTCGAAGAAAAATATACTTTAACATCCAGGTTAAATTTGAGGAGATAATGAGGTACCCCTTTTGAATCAACTATTGCTGCACCGGAAACATCTGCTGATGTTATTTTCTTTAATTCCTTACTATGCTCAATAGCGTATATTAATCCATAAACATCATTAAAAGTACCGTTTCCTGTGACTTTATATAAGTAAAAATCAAAACCATTCTCCTTACCCATACTAACGAATTCAGTGTTAGTAAAGGTATAAAGTGTATTATCATCGCTGTAAGTATCCACAAAATTGAAAAAGTTTGACTGCGGGAGGTTTTGTCTTATTGTAAATTTACCCTCAAACAATAGTGAATCAATCTCCGCAACTTTTATTTCAGCATTCTTTAACTGAACCTGAAGCGTCTTAAGATTAGCATAATTTGCTTTTAATTCTGCCAATCTCCTATCTTTTTTATCCAATTCTTTTTTTTGGAAAGCAAGAGTATAAATGCTACCGGCCAATGTTACCAATACAAATACTATGATCAGGTATAGTAAAGTTCTATTTTTTTTCTTCATTTTTTATTCCTCCTGCCAATTTCCCGGCATCAACGGCAAATTTAAATATTCTGGTTTCCCTTAACGGCTCATAAACTATATTTTGAAGGATAGAACCGCTATATGAGTCAGACAATTTTTTAACTATTTTTCTCGATAATGTATAGCCGCCCAGTTTAAGATTTCTATTCTTATCCATTGTCAGTTGATTGATCCAGATATTCCTGT
>CAYPYM010000657.1:0-2302 GCA_964414435.1 uncultured Ignavibacteriales bacterium
AGCTCTGCAAAGAGACCGGCTTCCCGCTGAAGAAGGTCTACGAGCTGTTCCCGTCGGGCCCCGCGAAGGGCGCCTGCAAAGTTGCCGGTCTGGCCAAGCCGACCGGTTGCGTCTGAGAACTGTTTCTCGCTCCGGGGACCGCGGGCGCACTCCGCCCGGGTCCCCTTGTTTTTGCACCTATCGCGCGACGCCCTGAGTGCGCCGCGCTGTGAGGCGGATCATGCTGACAGCATTGCTCGAAAAACGCAGACAGGATATTCTCGATCGCTGGGTCGACGCCGTGCTCGACTCGTATCCGGCCGACACCGCCGCGTTCCTGCGCGGCCAGAAGGACCGGTTCCGCAACCCGGTCGGGCACACCCTGCGGACCGCGGCCGGGAAGATCGTCGATGGTCTGGTCGCCGGCGACGAGGTCGACTCGATGGTGCTGCCGCTGGATGATATCATCAAGATCCGCTCGATTCAGGACTACACCGCTTCGCAGGCGGTGTCGTTCGTCTATCTGCTCAAACAGGCGGTGCGGACATCGCTGCAGGAAGAGGATCTCTCCGCGCTGACCCACGGCGACCTGCTGGCGCTCGAAGACCGGATCGATCGGCTGGCGCTGACCGCGTTCGACGTCTACATGCGGTGCCGTGAACGGATTTATGAAATCAAGGCCAATGAGGTTCGCAAGCGGACGCATCTGCTGCTCGAACGAACCGGGTATTTCAACGAGACATCGGGGTAGGAGGACGGAAGCGAAGATGGCAATAGAGCGAAGTCAACGAAGAAGTTGCAAACGAGGAGCCGGCCTATGAAAGTTGTCGTAGCCCTCATACTAATCGCGGTCCTGATCGCGGTCCCGCTGATCGGTGTCGGCGGCGCCGGCCTGCACTACCTGTTCGGGGTGGTGCTGCCCTATTGCGCCATCGCGCTGTTCCTGGCCGGGATCATTTACCGCATCGCCCGCTGGGCCAAGTCACCGGTCCCGTTCCGGATCCCGACGACCGCCGGCCAGCAGAAAACGCTGCCGTGGATCCGCACCAGCAAGCTGGACAATCCGAGCGGTTTCTGGGGCGTGGTCGGACGGATGGCGCTGGAGGTGTTTCTCTTCCGGTCGCTGTTCCGCAATACCAGGGCCGAACTTCGCGACGACGGTCGTCTCGTCTACAGCGCCGACAAATGGCTCTGGGCGTCGGGGCTGGCGTTCCACTGGACCTTCCTGATCGTCTTCCTGCGGCACTTCAAGTTTTTCGCCGAGCCGGTGCCGGGATTTGTCGGGTTAATCCAGAATCTCGACGGCTTCTTCCAGGTCGGCCTGCCGGTGATCTATATTACCGATCTCATTATCGTGGGCGCCCTGACTTTTCTGTTCCTGCGACGTATTTTCAACCGTCAGGTGCGTTACCTCTCACTCATGCCCGACTACTTCGCGCTGTGCCTGCTGTTGGGTGTGGTGACCACCGGTATCCTCACCCGGTACTTCTACAAGACCGACATCGTCGGCGTAAAGGAACTCGCGACCGGCCTGATCAGCCTGCACCCGGTCGCGCCGGCCGGAATCGGCACCGGGTTCTACGTTCATCTGTTCCTCGTGAGCGTGCTGCTCGCATATATCCCGTTCTCGAAACTGATGCACATGGGCGGCGTGTTCCTCAGCCCGACTCGCAATATGGCCAACAACAACCGGGTGAAGAGACATATCAATCCGTGGAATCATGAAGTCAAGGTGCACACCTATCAGGAATACGAAGAGGAATTCCACGATGTCATGAAGGCGGCCGGGCTGCCGCTTGAAAGGGAGGAGACCAAATAATGGCGGAAAAGATCATCCCCCCGGAAGAGCTGGTCAAGGTCAAGTACGAGACGCCGAACACGTCGTGGATGGATACCCCGGTCAAGCTGAAGAAGGGGACTATCAATTACGGCGCCCAGCCGGCCAGCACCCGCTATCTCGATCTGCCGTTCTCGCGTAAGTGGCAGCCGATGGATGACGACTGGAAGCTGCCGGACAACTGGCAGAAGATCATCTACGACGGCTTCCGGGAACGACTCGACAAGTACCGGTCGCTCAGGATATTTATGGATGTCTGCGTGCGCTGCGGGGCCTGCGCCGATAAGTGCCACTTCTATCTCGGCTCCGGCGATCCGAAGAATATGCCGGTGCTGCGCGCTGAATTGCTTCGCTCGGTTTACCGCAACGACTTCACGACGTTCGGCAAAATCTTCGGCAAGCTCTCGGGCGCGCGCAAGCTGACGGTCGATGTCATCAAGGAGTGGTTCTACTACTTCTACCAGTGCACCGAGTGCCGGCGCTGCT
>CAYPYM010000658.1:0-2299 GCA_964414435.1 uncultured Ignavibacteriales bacterium
TTATTATTATAATAATATATATCTTGTATAGTATAGGTTATGTTTATTTTCATCAGGATGTAGTACAAATCTAAAATTTGCTGAATTATACTGAGCCCTTTGCTTGTGTTTCCCAACTCTATATCTTTTGATTTTTCACGGCCAATACCATTGTCCATTATAATAATATTGATCTTATCTTTTGACTGCGTTGCTGAAATAAATAATTTGCCTTTTTTCTCTTCCAGATGTTTTATCCCATGTTTTATCGCATTTTCAGCAAAGGTGTGAATTAGCATCTTGGGAATATTGAAATTCAAGTCCACATTATTATCTATTTTTATTTCATAGGTAAATTTATCGCTATACCTGAACTTTTCCAGCTCAAGATAATTCTTTACATATTCTAATTCTTCGGCCAAAGTTGTAATGATCTTATCGGAATTAAGGATTGTCTGCCTCAACAGTTTCCCATATTTGCCGAATATATAATCAGCCTGTTCACGATCGCGCTTGTAAAATAAGGATCCAATAGAGTTAATTATGTTAAGCGTAAAATGAGGATCAATTTGGTTTTTAATTGATCTCATCTGTAATTCAGCGATCTTTTTTTCTGTTGCAAACTTTAATTCAACTCTATGTTTCTGAGCTTTTTGTATGAGAAGAATAAATAAGAAAACAGTTATATATATTCCTGCATAAATTATGTACCTAAAGTAATAAAGCTTGTGCAATCCGTAATTTATTAATAAGGTGCCATTTTGAAATTGAATAAATAGCTTGGGTGGATTTTTCCCATTCAGCTTTATAGAACAATGTTGAATTGTCCCTTGATCTCCACAATGTGTCAATACATAATTGGAGAAATCATTTCTTGCTATTAAGACATTTTCCAAATCTTTAGTCAAGTAAATAATTTCATCCTTGCCATCTCCATCAATATCCAATGCGCAGTAATTTCCAATAAAAGAAGGAAATTTAAGCGTATTAACTACTGAAAGTGTTTTGTCATATTTATCAATTGTCCCATTCCCTTTCAAGAGATAAAAATAATCAGGTTTATTTCTTTTATCATAATATAAATGGCTCCTAATCTGGTCTTGAATACTATTTTTAAATTCTCGCCTTTTGATTACTTTCATACCGGTGTTATAAATTGTCAATGTATTTGGATATTCCTTATCTCCCATATAAGTATTTGATACAACAAAATATTTTGCATTTTGTGGATTGAAGGGAATTATTTCTGAGCGGGATGGATAAATCCCGATCTTTTTAGGATAGAACTTAAAATTTAAATCACTATCATAATCCATCAGCCAGGCATATATATCTGTTAATGTATCTTTTTCTGTAAAATTACCAGCGGCTTGAGTAGCTGTAATAAAATTTGTACTCTTATTCACATCATATACCACCATATTATCTATAGCAGCGTTGCTTAAGCCGGATTGATATAGTGTATCCTTTATAATATCATAAGCAAATAGTTTTCTGGGATAATGTGAATAGCCTGAGTTAATACCAAAATAAAATATCTTCCTCCCTAGATTATTTTTTTTAAATAGACCGTATAGAAATACTTCTCCATAGAAATTTCTCTGACCTACGGCCAAATATTTTGATATAAGCCTATTTCGGACTAAAATCTTATTTTCCAATGGAGACAGGCAATCCAAAAATATATTATCTCCTCTGGTTCTAAACAAAAATAAATCTTTTTTGCCATCACCATCAATATCATACCAAAACGGAGAATGAGCTTTAATGATCCTGCCTTCAAAATTCCATTGATCTATTATTCCCCCCATCCTTAAAACTTGTACTGCAAATTTGTTCGGATCCATGCTTTCAATTATTATTTCTTCACTTATGCCATCGTTATCAAGATCAGCATAATAGATTGATTGGTTTAGGGCAGTTTTGTCAGTACTAACAATTTCAGCTATATATTTATTAAAAATGGGTGGAAGGGTATAAATTATAATTGCAGAAATTATAATACTTAGAAAAAGAGGGTGGGTAATAAAATATAGGAGTTTGTTTTCCTTTTTATTCAATAATTCCGTAATGAGGTTCATTATTCTGCTCTGCAAATCGAGACCCCTGCCTTTATAATTATATACAAATTAACAGATTAAAGCGATAACATCAATAAATAATCTTTCAATATTTCATTATTGTAGATAGTAAAGCAAATAGTCCGATTAGTTGCAGGAGGAAAAATGCAAAATATATTCAGTGCCACCGTAGGGAAAATACGATAGCCCCTTTCACCTCCAGCATATCTGCCTGTGAAGCCAATTCAAGGGTAGGTGGC
>CAYPYM010000659.1:0-2299 GCA_964414435.1 uncultured Ignavibacteriales bacterium
ATGAAATACCACTCGGGCCGGATCACCGGCGGCGGTGGGGCGAACGGATCGGCCTTCACCCCGAGCGGCCAGTGCACGACCCCGATGCCGTCGGGGAAGATCACGGCCAGGATCGCGAGAATGTTGAGCACGATCAGCCAGACCAGCAGATCCTTCATGAGGAAATGCGGGAAGAACTTCTCATAGCGCCGGGGGGCGTCGGGGTGCTCTTTCCAGCTCACCGGCTCGCTCATGCCCTGGCGCTGGATGAACAGGAGATGAACGGTCAGCAGCGATACGAAGATGAGCGGGAGGATGGCGACGTGAAGGCCGAAGAAGCGGCCGATGGTGGCGGCCGTGACGTCGTCACCGCCGCGCATTATTTTCATCAGGTCGGGGCCGACCAGCGGAATCGCGCCGGCCATGCCGGTCCCGACGCGGGTGGCGAAGAACGACAGCTGGTTCCACGGAAGCAGGTAACCGGAGAAACCAAACGCGAGGCCGAGACCGAGCAGCCCGATACCGGTCAGCCAGGTGAGTTCGCGCGGTTTGCGGTAGGCATAGGTGAAGAAAGTGGAAAACATGTGGATGAACACGGCGAAGATCATCAGGTTGGCCGACCACGAGTGGATCGACCGGATCAACCATCCGAAGGGCACCTGCGAGACGATATAGTGAACCGATTCGTAGGCGCTGTCGGCGCCGGGACGGTAGTACATGAGCAGGAGGAGCCCGGAAATGACCTGTACGATGAAGAGGAAGAGGGAGATGCCGCCGAAGTAGTACCAGAACGAGTATTTGTATTGCGGCACCTGCTTGTGGCTCATGTAGTCGACGAGATTCCGGACCTCGTAGCGACTGTCGATCCACGCGTACAGTCGGGGGCCTTTACTCTGTTCGGCCATTACGCGCCTCCCTTCTTGCTCACGAAGATGGCGCCGTTGACCTCGTTCACCTGGAACGGGAACAACGGCCGCGGCGGCGGCCCGGAGATATTCTTGCCGTCCTCGGTGTATTTGCCGTTATGGCAGGCGCACCAGAGGATGCCCTGGGCGGGCAGATGCTGGACGGTGCAGTCGAGATGGGTGCAAATGGCGCTGAGTGCTTTCAACTCGCCGGAGTCGGTGAGGAAGATGATGCCGAGATCGCGGCCGTACTTGAAGTACTTGGACTTCTGTTTTTCGGCGGCGATATCGTCGCGGGTGAAGTCAAGCTTGAGTTGCGAGATGTCAGTGGCGGCCACTTCAGGCGGGAGAAGGTACTTCGAAATGGGGTAGACGATTGACCCGAGTGTCGCCAGTGCACTTCCGCCCAGAACAATTTCGAGAAATCCGCGACGAGACGTTTTTTCGTCGGGCATGGTTCCTCCGCGAATGTGACGTGATGACGGAATATTTCCCCGTAGTGTAGCGGCGGGGCAAACGAATGTCAATTAAAATTGTCTGTATGGTCTTTGATGCGGCGACGATCATGGACAAAGTTCATGATGCGTTCTTCTATAATGATCAAAAATAATCAAAGTGAACGCCGAGTCGCATGCGACCGTGCCATACGACCGGCGATCGGAGCCTGCGTAACCCGATATGAAACGCCCGAGGGTAACGTGACCCTTCGGGTGTTCCGCTTAAACAACGCCGCCGCCGGCCGGTCAATCGATCAGACGACAGCGATCGCGTCGATCTCGACTTTTACGTCTTTCGGAAGGCGGGCCACCTGCACGGTTGCGCGGGCCGGCGGATCGTTCTTGAAATAGGTCGCGTAGACCTCGTTGACCGCAGCAAAGTCGTTCATGTCGGCCAGGTAGATGGTCGTCTTGACGACGGTCGTGAAATCGACACCCGCCTCGGCCAACACCCCGAGCAGGTTTTCCATGACCTGTTTCGTCTGCTCGGCGGCAGTCTCACCGACAATCTCCATCGTTTTCGGATCGAGCGGGATCTGTCCGGAACAGAAGATCATCTTGCCGCTGTCAATCTTGATCGCCTGGGAGTAGGGGCCGATTGCGCCGGGAGCGCGGTCGGTCGTGATCGCCTTCTTCATAGGTCCTCCGTTGGGTTGCCGTTGGGCGTATGGTACGCGGGCGGAGGCGGTCGCACAATCGTTTTGTTGGCATGGCGGTGAGTGCGAAAGTGGTTGGAGCGGTCGGTGGGCGGCTGTATAATTAATTGAGATGCGGTCCCCTGGAGGTCACCCTTCGAGTTGGCTCACCCCTCGACTTCGCTCCGGGTGACGCACGCCGCAGGTGGTTCGTGTTTCTCTTGGGGCGGACTGCTACGGCAGCTGAGGACATCTGCCGTGCAATTTTATCGATGGCATTCGC
>CAYPYM010000660.1:0-2298 GCA_964414435.1 uncultured Ignavibacteriales bacterium
CGACTTGATCGCGAGGTGCACGCCCTTGAGGCGGGCCGGGTCGAGCATGCCGGCCGAGTCGCCGCACAGCATCAGCCCCTCGTGGTACAACTTCGGCATCGAGTAGTAGCCGTTGTCGGGAATCGCCTTGGCGCCGTAGTGCTGCATCGTGCCGCCCTCGAGAATACCACGGACCAGCGGATGCGTTTTGTAGCGCTGGAATTTCATGTGGGGGTCGTTGGTCGGATCAGGCGTGTTGAGGCCGACCGCGTAGCCGACCGATACCATCGTATCGCTCATGGCGTAGATCCAGCCGCCGCCGTATTCATGGTTCGGCTGCGGCCAGCCGACCGTGTGAATGACGGTGCCGGCCTTGATCCTCCCCTCCGGCACATCCCAGACCTCTTTCACACCGGTCAGGTACGCCTGCGGCGTGCGGCCCTCGACGAGCGCCGGGATCTTCTCGCGCGCGTGGCGGGTGAGCGAGCCGTGGACCCCCTCGCAGAGGACGGTGAGTTTCGGCTTGATGATCGAGCCGGGTTCGAAATTCGATTTCGGGTTGCCGTGCTTGTCGAGCCCCATGTCGACCGTCTGCACGCCGACCACGGCGCCGTTCTCGACCAGCAGATCGTAGCCGGCCAGCCCGGCGTAGATATCGATCCCGCAGGCTTCGACCTGTTCGGCCAGCCACCCGGTAAATTTATTCAGCGAGATGATGTAGTTGCCCTCGTTGTGCAGCGACGGGGGCATGAAGGGGAACTTCGTGGCGCTGTCCTCGTGCAGCCAGTACATGCTGTCGGCGGTGACTTTCGCGGCGAGCGGCGCGCCTTTCTCGACGAAGTCGGGGATGAGTTCGGCGATCCCTTTCGGATCCATGACCGCCCCCGAGAGGGAGTGCGCTCCGGCGTATGATCCCTTCTCCATGAGGAGGATCTCGGGCATCTCAACGCCGCCGTCGGCCTCGATCAGTTTGGCGAGTTTGTACGCCAGAGCAAGGCCGGCCGGCCCGGCACCGACGATAGCTATGTCTGTCTCGAGAATTTCGCGCTGCACGTCGTCCATACGTCTATCCTTTCGCTGAGTAAACGCACGGAATATAGTCAACGCGCCGAAAAATGGAAAGTACTAATGAGTCGTGTCGATGGCTACCTGCCGGACGACGCCGCGACGCGGCGATTCCCTTTGTTCTCGGGCACGTGGTTTTCCTGTTGCCCATTGCTGTTAATCTGGAGCATTTCGGCTATCTTTTTCCGGTCGCAGCCGACCGTGAGCAGGCGCGACGACTGGATGATCGGTCGGCGCAGGAGCGAGTTGTCTTCGACGATCAGGTCGAGAACTTCGTTGCGGCTCAACTCGGCCTTGTCGAGATGGTGCTTGTCGTACGCTTCCGACATTTTGTCGATAAAGTGATCCAGATTCAGATTGCCGACCAGCTGCGTCAGTTCCCACCGGGAGAGCGGTTGCTGCTCCAGGTCGCGAACATCGAGCAGGATGCCGGCGTCTTCAATAAACTTGCGAACCTCATTGCAACGTTGGTCGTTGCCATATGAGAACATTTTGGCTCTCTTCGGGGCCATGATACCTCCTGAGGATTTCCTCACCTTGTATAGACCGCAATTTCTGCGATGGGAAAATGCCCGTCCGCGTTATGAATTGACGATTGCCCCTGCTGAGACGATCGGCCCCCGGTAACGGACAGGTCGGGATTAATGGTCCGCGGACCGCAGGCCATCCTGACGGGGAATAATGTAAGCATTTTTATAATCACGTTGTCAACCTATTTTCGTTGTTCTCAGACCCGGCCGGCGAGGTTTTTTTGCCTCACGAACCGCGGGTTCCGGCAGCCCTGATCCGGACGATGAAACTGTCTTGAGTCAAAAAGGGTGCGCCGCGATGTCGGCGCGATTGCTCACGAGATGTTCAAATCGATATTCGGATTAACCTATCTCAGATCGCTCAGTGCTTGTATCGGTTGTATCGGCCGACGGGATCGGAGACTTGAGCAGGTGCCTCACTTCCTTAAACGAAAATCGCACCGCCAAGGTTTCAGCCGTCGCAGCATTTGTGCCGTCCCCGACAGCGAACGACACTACACCCGCAGCGCCACCGCGATCCCGTCGCGCACCGGCATGATCGTGGTAAAGAAACGGCTGTCGCGATAAAGCGTTTCGGTGAATTCTATAATCGCCCGGGTGGTCTCATCGGGATTGCGATCGGCAACCCGTCCCGACCAGATGACGTTGTCGGTGATGAACAGCCCGCCCTTGCGCAGGCGGGCGGCGACCAGGTCAATTGTCTTCGGGTAATCTCGTTTGTCAA
>CAYPYM010000661.1:0-2283 GCA_964414435.1 uncultured Ignavibacteriales bacterium
CGACCACGAGAAGAGTCGGCATCATCACTCCCATAGCAGGCTTGTTTCCGTACCTTCCTGAATCGCTCGCCCGCCCGGCGACTTATCAGGATATATCGGAAGAATCCCACAACCGTTGATGCCCGGAAATGCATTTCGCCGGAGAAAAAGCGCCGTTGTACAGGGAACGAGCAGTTGCGGCGGGCGGGCCGTTTCATTGTGCAACGAACAAGCGGCAAAGTCAGCGGATCACCGGGACCACCTTCGGCACGCCGCAGATGTTGGCCCGAAGTTCGATCGCCTCACGGGACGGAAATTCGTCGAGATTGATCGGCTGATTGACCGTCAGCTTGTAGTTGCCCCGACGGAGAAAACGGGCAATCAGCGGGTAGGCGATGCCCCGATGACTGGCGAGCGCCAGGTTGACCGAGACGAAGCACGACTCGGCCGGCACGGCGAATTCGATCGTCGGGGGTTCATGCGGCGGATTCTCCGGATCAACCTGCACGAAAATCGAATCGACCCGGTCGGCCCGAATCAGGGTGAAGACCGAATCGGCCAGCACGATGCGCGGCTCGACCCAGGCCGTCTCCCAGTATGCGTACGGGACGGTCGGTTCGTCGTAGACCGTCGGCCTGGGTTTGAGTCCGCAGCCGCCGATCACAAGCAGGACGGTCATGACAAGCAGGAGTCCGACAGCGGTGATATTTGTCCGGGGATGAGTCATGGCAGGAAAGTGACCTCGCGGACGTACACGTAGTCGCCGGCGGTGAACCGCAATTCGAAGTTGCCGAAGTGAAGATTGTGCTGCGCGAGATCGATCCGCACGGGATAGCTCCCCTTGCTGAACACCGAATCTACGAATACGTCATCCAGCGGCCGTCCGTGCTGATTGCAGATCCGTAGCGTGATCGGCACCGAATCGGCGGCCACCGTTATCGTCAGTTCGCCCGGATTGCTCGGATCGTACGGGGAGAAATCAACCGCCCTCTCCCACTTCGTGTAGCGCGCCTCGACCGTCCCGAACTTCTTCTTTCCGCAATTGTCGAGCTGGTACCGGTAGACGCCCTCGGGCACCCGTAGACCGGAATCGTCGCGTTTATCCCAGTAGAAATTATAGTAGCCCTTGGGAGCGAGGAAATTGGCCAGGTGCCGGACGACTTCGCCGGAATCGCTGACGATGTCGAGCGTCACCCGGCAGCGACCGGCCGTCTCGCGGGGGAACCAGATCCGCACCCGCTGGGCGTCGGCGGTGTCCTGCGGCGGCGTCTCCAGACCGGTGATCGTCTGCGCCCGGGCGGGCGACGGGCCGAACCCCACGGAAGCCGCAATCATCAAGGCCGTTATAGCTATGAAATACCGATTGAACATGGTGTCTACCTATGTATACAAACGGGCACGAGAGCAAGCACAAAAAGATTCTAGGGTTTGCACCGGCGGCAGGGTGACAGACCCTCGTAGAGGGCTTCATCCCGGGTGCGGAAATAGCGCGTCCGCGACTCCTTGAGTCGGGCCACCGACGAACAGCCCGGCCGATGGAACCGGTACGATCCCTCGGCGGCCACATAATGGTCTTCGGATGCTCGCCTCAGTCCAAAGAGGCCCCGACCGGCTTCCATCGCTCCCCGCTGCGCCGCCAGAAGGGTCGCCGTCTCCGGCTGACCTTCATCGGTATCCTCGAACAGATACAGATACGCCAGGCCGCTGTCGAGCATCACCCGGTTGGCCAGCAGGGTGTCGTCGATATAGAGGTATCCCAGCAGACGACCATAGCGATCGCGCTCTCGGCCGGCCCGATCGATGCGGGCCGGTTTCCCCTGGGCCAGCCGGGTCAGCACGCCGCGGGCCTCGGCGTAGAGCGGTTCGTTGTGTTCGGGGGTGTCGATCCCCAGCAGCCGTACCCGTTCGCCGTTGCTCAACTCGACCGTGTCGCCGTCGATAACCCTCGCCACGGTCACAATCCCGGACGGGCTCACCGGCGGGGTCGTCGGCGTCCGTTCGAGCATTCGGTAACCGACCACCACCGCGATCAGCACGAGCACCAGGACGAGCTGCCCGGTCAGCCCGATCGGGGCGCGCTTCGATCGTTTAGATCGCCGTGCCATTGACGCTCACGGTCGACCAGCCGTAACCGGTCGGGGTGACTTCGATCAGGCTCTCGACCCGATCCTTGATATCGCTGACATGGGTGATGAGGATGATCTGCGGAAAGCGGTGCTTGAGATTGCCCAGCCCGCGGATGATCAGCTCCTTGCGGTCGTCGTCTTGCGAGCCGAAAACTTCGTCGAGGATTACGAACGAGCG
>CAYPYM010000662.1:0-2274 GCA_964414435.1 uncultured Ignavibacteriales bacterium
ACGACTTTCATGTCGCGTTCTGGTTGATGGTCGTCGCTGTCTTGTTGGCCGTGCCGTCGCTGTTGTACCGGCTGGTCGATTCGATCCTCCTGAAAGTCATCATCACCCCCGACCGTCTCGAAGCCCACGGCATACAGAACCGCGTCTTCGAGTTCGACAACCTCCTCTTTGCCGTATTTATGACCGGACGTACCGGCATCGCTCGGCGCCGTTGGTTCGGCGGCTTCAAAATGAACAATCAGATTGAGAGATACCGCGAGTGCCGTCGGATGATCTACGACGCGGTGTCGCGGCGGCCCCATGTCAAGATCCTTGGCTACGAGAAGGTCCTGCGGCAGTTGGAGGAGGAACGGGGAGAGGGTACCCCCGTCTGACACATCAACACTATTCACCACCGAGGTCGACATGAAGCACCGATTTACAACCATCACCGCCGCCCTGATTCTGGGCTCGTTCGTTGCAGCCATGACCTCGTTGCTTTCGAGCTGCGGCGGTCCCCAAACTCACCACACCGTCGCCCGTACGCCCGAACAGGTCGCCGTGGCGGCGGTCGATTCCCTCGCGGCCGGGAACATCCCGGCGTTCGTGGCGACCTTTCATCCCGACCTCCTCGCCACGGTTGACGCCGCCGCCCGCAGATCCCTCAACGAACCGCCTTACGATCCATCGGCCCTGCCCGAAACGACCTGGACCGACTCCGGCACGATCAAGTTGATCTACACGCCGCAGCCGCCCGAGAAGCTGGTCGCGTGGTATATGGAGGCCAATGGCCCGGACCTGCGCCCCGTCGATGGCAAGCCGCCCCTGAGCCTGACCCCGCTGGGCACCACCTACGAGAACGACACGTTGGCGAAAGTCGCCTGCAGCATGGATGTGAATCTCGGCGGCGTGGCACTCGACGGCATCATCGATACGATCCCCATGCGGCTATACAAGGGCGAATGGCGGCTGGTCGCCTGGAACGGCGCCTCGCGCGCCATCCAGCGGCGGCTCCGCGAGAAGATGCTCGAAGAACAGTGAAACCGGGCCGGGTGGCCCACCATTTATGGCGGGAGACAGTAGGTCAACCCCCCTGCGCCCCTGACACATACCAATCCACCGTCACCCCGAGCGAAGTCACAGCGCGAGGGGAGTCACGGCACACCTCTCCGACCCCGGTTTTTTCCCTGAATACATCTCCCTCCCCATGAGTACTACATTGTAGATTAATCAATCCACCCGTTATAGGGGAGAGTTGAGAATGAATACTCTTCGTCTCACCCGAATCGCGGCCGTCGCCCTGATCTTCGCCCTGATCTGGGAGATGGTCTACAAACTCGGGCACTCGGCCGTGCCGGAGTCGATGGTGCCGTATCCGTTTTTGACCATCACGTGGATCATGACACTGCTGGTCAGCCTGATTGTCCTGGCCTTCCTGGTGCTGTTCTACCGTGTCGAGCGGGACAATCCCGCCCTCCGCAAAACACTCGTCGCGCTGGTCGCGGCCCTGGTGCTGCGCCTTGGGTTCCGGCTCGCGCTGGCGGCGGGAACGGTTTCGCATGGCACGCAGCATCTGGTCGGCGGGATTTTCACCGTGCTGATCGCGATGCTCCTGCTGACCGCGATCGTTGCCTTCTTCACGCGACTGCCGGCGACGTTGCCGTCGCTGCACAAAGCGACCCTCGCGGTCATGGTCCTGTATCTGCTGGGCCTGTTCAGGAGCGTTATCGAGCTTGTCATGTACGCCCGATTCCTCTCAAGCGGCGCCATGTACGAGCCGTCGGGTGCTCTCTGGGGCGTGCTGGTTGCCCTGTTCCTGGCCACCCATCTCGCGCTGATCTGGTTCCTGTATCGTTACCAGCACGACCGTCTGCCGCCGCTCGAACGAGAGCCGCTGCCGACGGTTGTGGCGTAGATCAAGCTCGCGTGGTGAACGGTCTTGATGCGGTGCGTAGGCGGGCTCTTGCCTTCTGCCCCTGACAAACCTGTTTCGTCGGTAATCTTTTGGTCCATTCCGACCGACAATAACAATACCGGGCGAACCGTAATCTCGCCAACCGGGGTTGCCGGACAGGCCGGCCCCCGACAGAGGACAGGTATGGACAACTTCGTAACGACCCGTCGCCGCGCCGCAAAACCGGTCTGGTTCGGCACCATCCTCGGTTTCATCGCCGGCGCCGTAGCCCTCTGGCCGCCCTCGTACCGCGACATGAATATGTTCGGCGGCGGTACCCTCATATTCTGGGTCGCGGCCACTGCCGCCGCGGCCGCCTACGCGATGTCGGTCCTCGATCG
>CAYPYM010000663.1:0-2244 GCA_964414435.1 uncultured Ignavibacteriales bacterium
TCGCGGAACTGGCCGCGGTCAGCCTGAACAGTGAACTCGATATCATTCGCGCACTCGACCGCAAAGCACGCGAACTGGGTTATGTTCACCGGGTTGTCATCATGATCGAACTCGGCGATCTGCGCGAGGGTATCCTGCCCGGGTCGCTGGTCGAATTCTACGAAGAGATTTTCGAACTGCCCAATATCCAGGTGCTCGGAATCGGCGCCAATCTCGGCTGCCTTGCCGGCGCCGTACCGAATGTCGATCAGTTCATGCAGCTCGCCCTGTATCGCGAACTGCTCGAACTGAAATTCCACCGCGAGTTGCCGATGATCTCGGCCGGTTCCACCGCCGTGCTGCCGCTGTTGCTCGACGGCGCCCTGCCGCCGCAGATCAACCACTTCCGCATCGGCGAAGCGATCTTTCTCGGCACCGACCTGATCAACGGCGGTATCCTGCCGGGACTCCGCGACGACGTTGTCCTGCTCGAAGCCGAAATTGCCGAGATCAAGGAGAAGAACCTCGTCCCTACCGGAGAAACGACGTCGCTGCAACCGTTCGATACCGATGTCGGCGTCGAGGAAACATCGCCCGGTGCCCGCGGCTATCGCGCGATCGTCAGTATTGGTCATCTCGATACCGATATCGGCGGCCTGACCCCGGTCGATCCGAATCACTCTATCGCCGGCGCCTCGTCCGACGTCACCGTGGTGAATCTCGGCGACAATCCGTGGGGCCTTCGGGTCGGCGACACGATCCGTTTCCGCGTAAACTACTCGGCGCTGCTGCGGCTTATGAACGGTCGTTATCTCGAAAAGAAAGTCACGCCGTCGGTCGAAGAATTCCGTCGCCGTCTCGACGGCGATCAGGTTCCGATCGAACCGGTCGTGGAAGATCACCTGCGAACGCGGGAACCGGTCGAAACCGCCGAAGGCACCGATACGACCGGGACCGCAGAATTGTAACCGAACGCCAACGCAGCACCGCACACCGATGCCCAATCTGAACAACCGCTCCCCATATTGCCGCCTCGATCGACACATTCCTCCGGAGGGTTGCCATGTCGCTTGATCGGATGATCCTCTGGGGTATCGTGATCGTCTACATGCTCTTTGTCTTCTTCAAGGGGGTGGCGAAGGCGAAGAAGGTGGGCGACACCGATGATTTCCTCGTCGCCGGACGCAATGTCGGCTGGTTTTTTCTGTTCGCCACGATGGGCGCGACCGTTATCGGCGGCGGCTACTCGATCGGTGCGATCGGCAAGACCTACGAGTGGGGCGTGCTCATGCTCCTCGTCTCGACCGGCGGGTACCTGCACTTCATCTTCTCCGGACTGGTCGTTGCGCCGCAGTTTCGGAAAGCCGAGCTGTATACCGTGGCCGGCTACTTCGGGCATCGGTACGGTGAGGGACCGCGTTTTCTCGTGCTGATCCTCTCACTGTTGTTTTCGGTGTTTATCGTTGCGGCGCAGATGGCCGCGTTCGGCACCGTGCTCGCCGCGATCCTGCCCGACTACGCCGACGCCCAGACCCTGCTGCGCCTGGCGATTGTCATCAGTGGCTCGATGGTGGTGATTTACAGCACCGCCGGCGGCTTGCTGGCTGTGATCCAGACCGATGTCTACCAATTTATCGTGCTCATGCTCGGCTTTGTTATCACGCTGGCATTCTGCATCCCCGATATCGCCGGGTCGTACAATTCCGATACCGGCAAGTTCGTGCCGACGCGTTTCGGCACAGTCGATATTCGCGACGCCGATGTCCTCGCCGGCCGGATTGCCGCCGGCGATGACGAACTCTCGCACTACCTACACCAGCACCTGAATCTCGCCGACCTTCAGGTCGACGCCGCCACGGCCGACTCGACCCTCACGACCGGTCAGGTTCACACCCGCGCGGTTGTCGACGGTCTCAACGGCCTTCTCGATTCGGACTCGCTGTACACGCCCGAGCGCTTCGCCGGGGTGAGGCTGTCGGATCAGACGAAGCAATTGCTGGCCGACCGTCCGCTCAACGACCGCGACCATCGCCGGCTCAATCTGTCGCTGCTGCAGGATGCATATCCCGATGACATCACCCGCAACCGCTCGATTCCGGCCGACTTCTTCTCACCCGAGGGCGGCAAGGGGTGGCTCTTCCTGCTGACCACCTGGCTGGCCTTTCTGCTGGGCGAGACGTTTGCGCCGGGTTACGCCACCCGCTACTGTGTCGGCAAGAATATCAAGGAGACGCGCCTGGGCATTGCCGGGGTCGGCTTTTTCCT
>CAYPYM010000664.1:0-2243 GCA_964414435.1 uncultured Ignavibacteriales bacterium
ATCCACCCCTGCCGGTTTGCCACCAGTCCCAGTGGCTCGCGGTATTCCTTACCGCTTACATAATAGCTGATCCACAGCTTATTTTTTCTCTTGTAAATTGAAGACATGTGACCCCCTGTTTATTTTGGTTAAACACGAGATATACTGACTACTTATCCTGCTTCTTCGATCCGTTCTTATCCTTTTCCACTTTCTTTATTCTGAATTCCTTAAATATCTCATATACGTCTGAATAGCCGTCCAGCAGCCTGCGCTGGTCCTGAATAATTTTTTTCTGTTCATCAATAATTTTTATCAATTCATCCATTACAAACTCCCTTTTTTGCTTTCCCTGAAAACCCTCCCCCTCAAGGATCCCTATTTTGATTAATAAAAGATAGAATTTTTCTGATGGCCTGTTCAGCCACCTGCTTAATTGCTGTGAAGCGACTCCCATGTCATTTGCACACTTGGATAAGGAGCCGTACTTCAGGATGATATCCTTCCTGACCTGCTCTAAATTTATATTCCGCCAGACTTCTTTATTGCTATCCATCTTATCAATGACCTTCTAATAATGATTCTTGTTTTTTCCCTGCTGTAATCCCCGCTTGTTTTCATTGACCCCGTTGTGATTTTATTTAACAATATTTGATTATTTGTAACAATATGTTTATAATCAGATTATTATTTTATCTTTTTATCACAACATAACCAAATTATTTGATGATAGCAATAAAATTCGGCGAATTTGAAATAAATTCTAAAAAACTCACCTATTCAATAGCCGAAACTGCCAGGCTTACAGGCTGTGATAAAGATGTAATTAACACCGCCATTAAAAACGGGGAGCTTCAGTTCATCATTCCGGAAGGACGCATTCAAAAAAGAGTCTCAATTTTTGATCTTATAACATTCTTAAACAACAGGAGTATGAGGTTTGACTAAATCTATCTCAAAGCAAAATGTCCGGGAAACCAGACAGACCAGGGTAGTTCACATCCCAGTGGAAGTTCATAATAAATTAAAGCTGCGTATAGCAAAGGAAGCCGTGAGGGGAGTCAATACCTCTCTTGGTTACGAAGTTGCAAAAGCAATCGACTTCTACCTGGCTAATAAATAAATGATATGAAAAATTACCTGGTCTATTATCAGCACTACGTAAGCGCTCACAGGCACTGGAAATTTAAGATGCTTCGTTCAGGTTATGGATGGGCAGGGGAAGGGAAGTTCTGGGCACTGAATAACCTTATCGCTGCATCTGATAATGCAATACTCGATCTCAGCAAGAAGCCGGTTCTCGCATCCGCAGCTGATGAACTCGACTTTACCCTTGACGAATTTATAGACTTCATCGGCTACCTGTCGGCCGAGTGCGAACTGATAACCTTCGTCGATAATAAAGTCACGACCGATATCTGCAGGGATAACCTTCACGAAGTAATGAAGACCAGGGAAAAGGCTCAGATGAGAAGAAACAGGGACTTAGAGAAAAAGTTCGAGAACGAACCGGAAAAGTTCCCGAAACTTCTGCAGAAGTTCTAGTACGTATACAACAAAGAAAGAAAGAAATAAAGAAAGAAATAATACGGTTAATAAGTTGATAACTAACTCATTTTGTTTATAACTCAAATAATTGTGGAAAACTAAAACTATGAAAGAAAAAACATTTGATGAATTCTTTAATCTTAAAGGTAAGATCTCCCGCATCATAAAAAACAGCATCAAGTACAGCTACGTCAGCTATGAACCACTGGACCCGGACAAAACTGCTGAGGAGATTCATAATCTTTTATCAAAATCAGGACTCGTAAGAACAGTCGATTCAATCAATGAAAAAGATTTAATAAAAAACTAGGAGAGAGATAATGAACACGAAAAATCTAACCTACCTGGATATACTGAACCTGCTTCCATATGGAAAAGACAATGCGTTGTCCGCTGCGGATATTTACAAGAAAACAGATAAGAAAATTGATCTCAACACATTCAAGAGAAGATTAAGAACCCTATCGCACGAAGCCCGTAAAGAAGGGCACTGGGTAATAGGGGATGAGAAGGGATACTATATGGCATTGAACAAAGAGGAATGGAACAGATACAAGACCCGGAGATTCAGGGCAATCAAGGATGAGCTCGAGTCAATCGCCAACTGCGACCGTCTCAGTACGAAGGATCTTATAAAACTCGTTTACCTGGTTAAGGTCGATGATCCGAATTATACGCTGAATTTTTAATTACCTAAACATCGCTAAAGAAATATG
>CAYPYM010000665.1:0-2238 GCA_964414435.1 uncultured Ignavibacteriales bacterium
TTCAATCGATTCCAGAGTTGGGGTCGACGGTTCGGTCTCCTGCACCGGTCCGGCGCCGGCCGGTTTCCGGAGCTTCTCCGGGAAATCGTCGGCCTTCAGTGTATCACTGCGCGACAGCAAGACCGCCCGCTCGAGCGTGTTCTCCAGTTCCCGGACATTGCCCGGCCAGGGATACCCGACCAGAAGGTCGCGCGCTTCAGGGGTGAGCGTCTTTTCAGGGACACTGAGTTTGCTGCAGAATCGCTCCACGAAGTGCTTGATCAACAGATCGATATCCTCGACCCGGTCGCGCAGCGGCGGGATGTGTATCGGAATAACGTTGAGCCGGTAGAAGAGGTCGGCCCGGAAGCGGTTCGCTTTGACGTCTTCCTCGAGATCGGCGTTGGTGGCCGCGATCAGGCGAACATCGACATCGATCGGATGGGTCTCACCGACCGGGATTATCTTTTTGTCCTCGAGGACGCGCAGCAGTTTCACCTGAATGGCCATCGAGGTGTTCCCGACCTCGTCGAGAAAGATCGTGCCGCCGTCGGCGACCCGGAAGAGACCGTCCTTGTCCCTGATCGCCCCGGTAAACGAGCCCTTTTTATGGCCGAACAGCTCCGATTCGAGCAGGTTTTCGGGCAGCGCGGCGCAGTTGATCGTCACGAACGGCCCGTTGGCCCGCTGCGAATGGTGGTGAATCGCCTTGGCGATCAGGTCTTTACCGGTGCCCGACTCTCCCCGAATCAGCACCGTCGAATCGGACGCCGCGATCCGTCGCGCCAGTTTCTTGAGCTGCACGACCGGTTCGGAGGCCCCGATGAAGTTGGAGAACGAGTTGTCGTCTGCCAGCTGCTGCTTGAGATTGCTGTTTTCCTCGATAAGGCGCTTGCGGCTCAAGGTCTTCTCGATCGTCATCTTGATATCGTCGACCTTGAACGGCTTGGTGACGTAGTCCACAGCGCCCTGCTTCATCGCCTCAATAGCGGTATCCACCGAGGCGTAAGCCGTCATAACGATGAAGTCCTGAGTCGCCTTGTGTGACCGCACCTCCTTGAGCACCTCGATTCCCGACATTTCGGGCATATTCAGGTCGGCGATCACCAGGTCGTAGTCGTGCTCGCCCAGCCGGTCCAGGCCGTCGCGGCCGGACGTGGCGGTCTCCACCTGGTAGCCTTCCCGGGAGAGCATGATCTCCATGAAATTGCACATCGATTCTTCGTCGTCGATCACCAGAATTCGCGGCATCAAGGATTCTCCTGCGGGTTGGCGTTGCATTGTGCAAGGTACCGGATCACTCTTCTATCTTCGGCATGAAAGCCCGGAAATACACGGGATTGCCGGAGTTTGCGCACGAATTAAACACCCGTTGACGGTCCCCGGAGGGCCGTGTATATTGGGAACTCGCCGGGCCGACCGCTGTTCTGAGAAGAGTCCGCACTGCCGGGGCAACCAACCACCAGGAGCGACCGTGGATATCGTAAACGTCACCAGACAATTAATGCAGAAGCTCGATCGAGCGATCGCCCGTTATGTCCGGCCGGACACCTTTCCCCTGGCGGTCCGGATGGTTGCCGCCGGCGAAACCCTTCCGGATCGGGTCAGGCGGCCGAAACAGGAATTCGGCCACACCGTGGCGATCTGCCAGACCTTCTCCATCGCCCGGCGCTACGGCTGGCCGATTGCGGTCGGGGCCGAGGATGTCGGCTGTCCGCTCGCTCTCACCGCGTTCGGCTTCAAGACCGAGACCGAAACGTTCAGTTGCGGCGCCATGTGCGGCGGGATGTTCACCGAGACCGAAGATATCGGCGCCCGGACCGAGGCGGAAGTCCCCAAATTCAATTTCCAGCAGTACCGCTACGTCCTGGCCGCCCCGATCGAACGGGCCGATTTCGAACCGCACCTCTATCTCGTCTACGGCAACTCGGCCCAGGTGATGCGGATGCTCACCGCCGCGCTCTGGAAACGGGGCGGGTATCTGAACTCCCGCTTCTCGGGGCGGCTCGACTGCGCCGACATCTGTATCGAGACGATGCAGACCGGGCAGCCGCAGGTAGTCCTCCCCTGCTACGGCGACCGGGTGTTCGGTCAGACCCAGGACCACGAAATGGCGTTCACCATCCCGGCCGGTATGGAGCAGGCGATGATCGACGGTTTCGAGGGCACGCACAAGGGCGGTATCCGATTTCCCACGCCGTCGTATCTGCGTTACGAACCGCAGTTTCCGAAACATTACTACCGTCTTTTAGACGCCTG
>CAYPYM010000666.1:0-2232 GCA_964414435.1 uncultured Ignavibacteriales bacterium
CGGCGAGGCCGTGGTGTCGCAGGCGGTTACGTTCGTCGACTCGAACACGCCTTTCAGGCACTGTCGGCCGACGAGCAGGCGCTCGTGACGCTGTTCGAACTCGAGGGCTGGCCGCTGGCCGAGATCGGCCGGATGTTCGGCAAATCGGAAGGGTCCATGAAGGTCCGGCTGTTCCGGGCGAGACGAAAGATGCGCGCGGCGGTTTTGAAAAAGATGACCGCCGAGCAAAAAACCGCAACCGCCCTCACGGGCAAGGATGAGATATGCGTTGCTGGAAAGCCAGGCGAAAACTGACCGAGTCGCTCGAGACCGGTTCGGAGATCGTCAACGACGCGGCCCTGATCGACCATCTGGAGCACTGTCCCGCCTGTGCTGCTCGATATGAGGCGTGGCGGAGTGTGCGGCACGATCTGAAAGCCGCCGCCCAATCCGACCTGACCGAGACGCTGCCGCTGGCCGCGCTCAAGGGGAGGGTGGAGGCGATGGCTGCCGGCGCCGATGTCCGCCGCCCCAAGGAGAGATCTGTCATGGCCGCTCTATTCGAAGGACTCAGAACCCGCCCCCGCTACGGACTCGGGCTTGCCGCCCTGGTCGCGGTGGTCGCGTTATCGATACTCATTCCGCTCAGATACGATCGCAACGCGGTCGGCTACGAGGTCGCCCTGGCCGGGGTCGATAAAGACCTGGCGATGGACACCGCGAAGGTCAACGAGTTTCTCGTCCAGCTTGGCGTGAAAGGTGCCGGCGTGACCGTGTCCGACTGCGAAGAGACCTGCAAGCTGAAGATCACCAAGCTGAAAACGCAGGATGACGCCAAGCTGGTGATGGCGGCGTTCGGCGATGTAGCGAAAGTCTCCATCTCCGCCAGTGCATATGAAGTCGCCTCAAGCGACTCCGGCCGAACGGTCACGCTTATCTGCAATCTCGACTCGCTCGAAGCCGACAACATATTGTTCGCCGACAGTGTGCACAAGATTGTGATCGAACGTTGCGGCGCCGATTTTGACGGTTCCAATATGATCTGGTTTACGCTTGATTCATCGGGTGGCTCGACGATGCATCTTAACGACGGTGATATCGAATTCAGGCCGGGCGAGCCGATCAACCTCGATGACGCCAGAATCGCCGAGCTGGAGGTACAGGGCATTCGCATCAGCACCGGACATCTCGACGACGAGTCGTGGTGGTGGTCCCTCACCACTGGCCTGCCGGGCAGTGATTCGCTGGCCGAGTTCCGGCAGCAGGATTCGACCGCCGCCAAGCCAGAGTCGACCCTGCCCGAAGGCTACGAGCTTGAGCAGAACTACCCGAATCCGTTCAACCCGACCACGAGAATTGCGTTCACCCTGCCGAGCGCCCAGCGGGCCAAGCTGCAGGTGTTCAACGTGCAGGGGCGGCTGGTCAAGACGCTGATCGACGGCGAGATGGAGGCCGGCAGCCACGCGGTCGAATGGCATGCGACCGATGACAGCGGAGCGCCGGTGGCGTCGGGGGTGTACCTGTATCGGCTGACGACCGCGCAGGGGTCGGTGACGAAAAAGATGTCGCTGGTGAAGTAGGTCCTCACCCTCAAGCTTCGCTCAGGGTGACGGACCGGGTGGCCCACCGCTTGCGGTGGGTTCACTGAGCGGCCGATGTCCCAAAATGACTGCCCGGCAGATAGCCTCATCTGCCGGGTCTTCTTGTGTGCGCTTCGGTCAGATCCTGCCCCGCCCGACGGGCGGGTGTGATCTGACGGGCTCCCGAGGATTTCAATAGACAAAGAGGACTTGTTTGGTTATCTTGAAGCCGGATAATCGCACCATTCGAACGACACCGACGTATTCAGGATCTCGCGACCAAATCCACCTTACGGAGGAGGTATGAATCATCCCTTAGCGGCCTATTGCGGCGATTACTGCGGCAGGTGTCCCCAGTACGGGACCGAGTGTCGCGGCTGCGAACCATCGGCCCATCCCGACTGCCATTTCATCAATTGTTGCCAGGAGAAGTTCATCCAGCATTGCGGGCTGTGCGACGAGTTCCCGTGCGAGACACTTCGGAATTTCGTGCCGGATAACGGGCCGAAATGCCCGGCGGGGTTTCATGTGGAGAATCTTCGCAACCGGGTAATCGTCGGGACCGAGGCGTGGATCGAGGCCCAGCAGGCCAAGTTTGAGGTGTGAGGGGGGAGGCTGGACTACTTTTCCTGAATTGCTATACAAACTGCGGCGATTCCATCATCTTCTGACG
>CAYPYM010000667.1:0-2218 GCA_964414435.1 uncultured Ignavibacteriales bacterium
AGGAGCAACAACAGCGGCAGGCCGAGCAGATAACAGGCGATCAACTGCCCCACCCCGATCATCTGCACCGCAAACCAATACGAAGTCCCCATGATCGGCGCGAGATACACCGCCACCCCGAACGCATTGAGCACCACCGGCGGCAACGGAGCGAGCAGAATATTCGGATTGCGGTTGGTCGCAGCGGTCCAGAGAAGCATCGAGGCGCCGCCGAGCGCCATCACCTGAAGGAGCGCCCCGGAGATGATAAACCAGGCTTCTTCAGTGGTGCGCAACTGCCAGACACCGAGCAGGGCGACCACGAGGCCGATCACGAACATCAGGCGCGACTGGTAGCCGATTACACCCTCTCCCTCGTGCCGGTGCCGCCAGACGATGATCAGCGGCAGATAGGCGGCCAGCGAGAGACCGATCCCCGATATCGTTTTCCCGATTAACTGTCCCCCGCAGAGCAGCCACACGGCAGTCCCCCACATGAGGACGATCGGGATAATCGAAAAGCGCAAGTTAAGGCGGGCGTTGGTCAGGAAGAAGGTACGGCGGGTCAGGAAGGCGGCGACGAGGGTCAAAAGCGGGCCGACCACGATATCGATCCAGCCCATGTTGCCGAGGACGTTGGCGAGCAGGCAACCGATATACAGGCCGGGAATAGCGGCCGGGGTGAGAAACGGCAGAACGGTGAGGGCCTCGCTGACACGAATCTGGTAGACGCCGAACGAGATCGGCTGGAAGGCGAGGCTCAGGACGGTGTAGAGCGAGGCGATCAGTCCCGCGACGGCGAGTTCCCGGATGGTGAAGGCACGCATCCGGGAATTAAGCGCTTACGGCTGGACGGCGTCAACCTGTTTTTCTCGGACCGCTGTTGTCGACGTATAGAAGCGACGGCCATTGGATGGGATGTCGGTCATGCCGATCCACGCTATCTCGCCGACCGGGATGTTCTCGATCGTGCCGCTGTCGGCGGCAATGCGGAGCGTATGTACATCGGGGTCGAAAACGATGCTCAGCGGGGTGAAGATTTCATCGAGCACCCGACCGTTAGTCGTCTTGACCCTGATTTTGCGTTTCATCTGAACCGCCCGGAAGAATTCAGCCAGCAGATCGGCCTCGGCGGCCTGCACGGTGTTGTTGCCGTTGGTGTCGACCTGGATGACGGGACCGCCGGCGTGCCCGCCGAGCTGGTCGAGCTTGGACTGGATCGTCTGGAACTGGCGGCGGAAGAACGGCTGGCGGGCCAGCGGGTTGCTTCGCAGGCAGTAGGCGATCAGGTCGACCTCGGAGCTGTCGAGCGAGTTGACCGGCAGGTTGGCCTCGGGGGTCAGCTTGTACCCGTCGCGGTATTGTATGACGAAGCCGAGCTTGAGGAGCGAGTTGATGTCACGGTAGATGGTCCGCTCGGAGACGCCGCATTCGCGGGCGATTTCGGCGATATGGACAGCGGACTGGGTTTTGAGGAGGCCCAGTACGTACATGAGGCGTTCTGACTTGGTCATGGTGAAAACCCCTTTTCTTAGGGCCGGCGTCCTCTGCCGGCTGGTGTGCTTCTGTATCTCGGAAAGTGTTACTGTCGAATGATTGCGGACCTGCGGCACAGTGACTACGCGGTGTCTGTGCTTTCTGTCGCACTGTGCCGCAGATCCACTTCTGTTTATCAGCCGGTTCGGATGTCCCGGCCGCATCTCTCAAACTTTAACCTCCGCCGAAGCCCCGGGGAGGTCATCCGGGGTGGGTCAACACCGGGGGCACTAGTTGCGACCCGTGAGGTGATGACTCATCTCGCTGCTGTCCCTGATGATCGGCCCTTGCGGGCCAACCGGCCGAGGGTCCTAGCGCCCTCTGACAGCCAATGTCGGGATTAGTTGAGTATTAGTCAATGAGAGTAGATTGGTCACAGATTACGTACGCAATATACGCAATTACAGAGACTGGAGATACGAGTTGAGGTTGATGCCCCGATTTTTGATGCCGAGCTTGTCGCGGATCGCCTCGCGGTGTTTGTGGACGGTAAGTAGTGATGTACCAAGCGATTCCGCGATTTCTTTGGACGTGTGGCCGTTTTTGATCATACGGCAGATCTGCAATTGGCGTGGTGTAAGGCCGTGAAAACGGCGCTTGAGACCTGATGTAAACTCTGACGTAATCTGGCGCAGGTCCTCCTCGAGGATCTCAAAGAGGGCTTCCTGGGCGGGATTTCCGAGGGCTTTGACCTTCTGGACCA
>CAYPYM010000668.1:0-351 GCA_964414435.1 uncultured Ignavibacteriales bacterium
ATGTCATCGGTGTCGCGATCGTACTCCTCACACGCGTCAGCAATCCGCCCGTACAACAGGGCGATATTTCGGCCTATGTCCTCTTTCATTGTCTCTGGCGCCAAAATAGGCCAAAGCCCAAAATTGGCAAGAAAAATATGGGCCAAAAAAAGGCCGCGCCGCCTCGGAAATTGAGCCCGTAAGGCGGCGCAGCACAGGAGCTTTCAGATTGTCGAACGGCAGCGGCGGAAGCGCCCTCAGGCCTGCACCAACTGCTCGCTATCGGTCGCCTTCGACGGATCCACAGCCGGCGGATTGACCACGTCAACCGGCGGCTGGGTCGAGACATCTTGGACACAGCTCGATCCCTAC
>CAYPYM010000668.1:361-2214 GCA_964414435.1 uncultured Ignavibacteriales bacterium
GGCTCGACTGGCGGGCGATCCACGCAGCCCATCCCGGCGGCTGGACCACCGGCGTATCGGGCTGCACGGTCGGCTCGCTCCCAGGCGCAAACTGAGTCCGGATCCCCGCCAGGGCCGTATCGACCCGATCGAAGAACCCCTCGATCGTATTGGTCAGGTGGTTCCGAACCGCGTCAACCATGTCACCCGAAAAGCCGAGCTGCTTCGCAGCCTCGTCGAACGACGCCACCGTCTTGTCGAGCAGCGCCTTCTCGGCATCGTTGAGATAGCCATCGACCGCATCGAAAAAGGCCGCCATCATATCGGTGCTGCCCTGCTCGGCGACCTGGCCGGCGGTATCGACATACCGGTTCACGGCGTCGGGTGCCTGCTGGGCGACCTGCTCGGTCTGGAGATTGAACCGCTGAAGGAAACCGAAGCTGAACTGCGAATCCATCCGGTAACGCACGGCGAACCGGTTAACGGCCCGCTGGTAACCGTCCTTGTTGATCTGCTGGTTGGATTGCGTCACTTTGGACGCCTCGGTGCGGAAACCCTGCAGCGCAAAATTGCGGCTGTTGGCGGCGAACGCGTTCGCCTGGCGGGCACGGAGCGCGTTGCGGCTCAGGCTCGCCGTGGCGCCGTTGGCCTTGCCGGAATCATCGGGCAGATTCGATTCGACCGACTGCACCCCCCGGAGATCAAACGACGCCGAGAGGCCGAATCCGGCCGCCACCAGCTGCTCGATCGTCTGCGTGTCGCCATCGGCGATCGACTGGACCGTCCGCTGCACCGCGGCCAGGTTGAACTGGAGGTTCAGACTGTAGTCGAGCTGCGACATCCGGCGCAGGTAATAGGTGCCGTCGGGGTTGGTCGCCGCCGGGGCGGCCGTCTGTTTGTCGCTGTCGGACTCACCGGCCGGGACGGTTGAGTCGTCGGCGTTGGCCGGAGTGGTGTTATCGGTATCGCTGCTCGACGGCTGCTGACCGCTCAGCTCGACCGTGTCGGCCGGCGCCGTTTCGGGATCGGCGACGGCACTCGACGGCTGATAACTGTCGGCCGGCTGCGCCGCCTCGGGGGCGGTAGTCTGCGTAGGGATATCGAACCGCCGGGTCGGGCGGTACTGCATGCTGTCGGCGAGTTGCCGGTAGTGATTGAGGAAGGTATTCGCGACATTGTTGAAGAACTCGATCATCCCCATGTCGTGCTCCCTTTGTTTACGTTCTAGGTTATTCCTTGATTGTATCGGCAGAACCGGGGCGGGAGTTGAGCCGGGCCGCCGGGCGGGCGCCGGTGGCCCCTCACAGTGACGGCAAACATAGACTATTTTACTTGACATTCGAGCCGGTGCGGTAGTATCGTTCGGTCAGGCACACCTTCGGGAGAACAGCACACAGCTCACCGCTTACTCTTACCGCCCCACGTAAGGAGGTGAAATCGAATGCGTAAACTGAAAGGGATTTTGGTTGTAGTCGCTTTCGCGCTCTCCTTCGCCTTTGGCGTCTTCCTGGCGCCGGCGAAAGCCGACCTTCCCTGCACGGCCGCCTGTATCAACGGGCATCTCCGCGTCTGTTGTTACAATGCCCAGGGCGTGTACACGTGCACCACTCAGGGACGCTGCCTGTTCGATCTGTAGCAGGCCCGGCCGCTCTGCGTAATCGGCTTTAGTCAAGAGAGACCGGCCGCTTCAGGATGAGGCGGCCGGCGTTGTGTCGGTCCGTCACTGCCTCTTATCTGACCGGCGAATGTCCACATCTGCCGGGCGCGCCAGGTCACACCCGCCTTCGGCGGTCAGGACCTGACGCAACTTCAAATCCGACGCCCCACTCGCGCCGGTCTTCGAGTAGGCCAAAACCCTCGCGGTTTTGACCTTG
>CAYPYM010000669.1:0-2208 GCA_964414435.1 uncultured Ignavibacteriales bacterium
CGGCTGCCTTCGCGCCGTCGCCGGGAAGATTGGCGCCGGCCAGGAAGATCCCCGATGACAGCAACGGATCGGGGGCCGCGCTGCCGCTCGCTTCGCATTCCTCGGGGACGAAGAACCCGTGGGTCGACAGGTGAACCACCCGGTTGCCCGGCGCGTTCCGCTTGAAGTTCTCCTCGCTCGCCGCCGCTTTGAGGAAGACCTGCACCGGCTCCGGATCGACAGCCTCCCAGTGGGAGGCGATTGATGAGATCTCGCGGCGCGTGTAAGGGAGAGGCGAGAGACGGATCTGGTCGATATTGCGGCAGTCGTTTACTGCCGCCCGCATCGCAAACGGCGCCGGCGTGATCGGATCTGTCTGCTCGCCGTCGGGCGAGGAGATCGCGGCGAGACGTTGCGGCGCGGTCGCATCAAAATCCGGGTCGCCCATCGCGAGCAGCCCGGCATTGATCGGCACCGGGTCGGCCAGGCGACGCAGCTCCCGCCCGGAGCCGAGATAGGCGAGCCGATATCGCTCGATCAGATACCGATCGCGGTCTTTCAGCGTGGCAAACGACACCCCACACAACCGTCCGGCCGGAGCGATGAGCACAGTCGCCGAGGAACCGATGTCCTTTTCGCACGGCCGCCAGACCGCCCGATACAGTGCCCGCAGAACGGCTGACGCCGAATCGCCCCCTTCCGAACCAACCGCCGGGACCATCGACGCCCATGACTCGGCCAGGTCTCGATAGATCGCAACCAGCGAATCGATCGGCGCGACCGGGCCGAGATCGATTACATCGGTACCGTTCCGTGTCACCACCGCCACGGCGTAGCGGTGGGTGCTGTCGGTGGCGGTTTCGGACTCCGGATCGCGAAACCGCATGTATTCCAGCAGCGCGGTAGACTCGGGAAGGTAATTCTGCGCCGCCCGGCACGACCAGCTCGCCTGCGATACACCGCTGTCGGCAGCATTGCACCGGCGGGCGAACGCCGTCTCCAGCCGCGACGACAGGGCTTCCAGTGAGTCAAGCCGGCCGTCTCGCCCGGCGTCGTATTGGTCAAACCCGGAAGCGTACAGGTCGGCCAGCTGCTGTCGGACCGTCTCAAGGGAATCACCGAGCTCGACCAGAATCGGATCATTGCCCGAGTGCAGTCGCCGCGCCCGGGCGAAAGCCGCTTCGGAGAGTTCTCCCTTGCAGCGGAGGACCCACGATGACGCCGAATCGACCAGCGTCGGCGTCGGATGCTCGATCTGGAAATACTCACAGAGGTACCAGCCGACCGCCCTTTGAAGCTTCTCGGCGTATTCGGCGGCACGGCGCTCGGAGAGGATGAAGTAGTTGTCGCGGAATTCGGTCTCGCGGATCTGAAGTGCCTCGGCCAGCAACTCGGTCGACTCATCATGCCGCCCCCGCAGGCTTTTGAGCAGGGCCAGCTCCTCCATCGCCCCGGCGGCGTCGGGATGGTTCGGGCCGCTGGTCGCTTTCCAGATATCGAGCGCCCGCCGCACCAGCGTGTCGGCCTCGGCGAGGCGGTTCTCGCAGCGGAGGGTCACGCCGAGCGTGAACGTGAGCAGGGCGATCGACGGATGCGCCTGACCGAGGATTTTCTTCTTGATATCGAGCGCCCGCCGAAGGTACGGCTCGGCGATCTTCAGATTGTCCAGATACAGGTTGAGATTACCGATATTGCCGAGCGCAGTCGCGGTGTGAATGTCCTCGGGACCGTATTCGGTTTCGTACAGGGTCAGCAATTCCCGGAACATCGTATCGGCGCGCGGCACCTGATCCCACACGCGGTAGAGCGAGGCGAGTGCAAAGGTCGTGCCGGCGTAGTCGATCGGCCTCGCGCCGGGCAGTGCTTTCCTGATCGCGAGCGCCCGATCAAGAAGCTGCTCCGTCTCCGGGAGTTCGCTCCTGACATACCGCGTGATCAACGCCAGGGCTTCGAGTGATTCGGCCAGCTGGAGCGGGGTTGTCGTGGAATCACTCTCGCGAATCGCCAGGGCCTCCCGCGCCAGAGACTCGGCATAGGCGAGTCGCGCCTGTCTGAGGCGCACCAGCGAGAGGGTCTGAAGCGTCGCGGCGACATCGGGGTGTGTCTCGCCGAACAGGCGGCGCTGCAGGTCGAGGGCATACACCAGCGACGGTGCGGCGGCGTCAAACCGCGCCACCCGGGTCAATTGTCGTCCAATCTCCGACGACACCGCGGCTTTCATCGAATCAG
>CAYPYM010000670.1:0-2205 GCA_964414435.1 uncultured Ignavibacteriales bacterium
ACCGAGCCGGTCGAGGAGTATGCACACCTGGTCGTCCGGAATCTGATCGGCGGCTCGCCGACCGCCGCCGCGCTCGCTTCGTACCAGTGGCTTTCAGTCGTGAGCGGCGTTTTGCTTGTGATCCTCACGGTGCTCTTCAGCCGAGAGCTTTTCCGGCGCCCTGCCGACCGGCTCGTCTTCTGTCTCGGCATCCTCACCGGCGGCTACATGCTCCTTTTTTTCGGCTACGTCGAGAACTACTCGATCTTCGCCATGGCGGTCGGCGCCTTCACCCTGACCGGTATCGCCGCCGCACGAGAACGAATCAGACCGATCTGGGCGATCCTGCCCGCCCTCCTCGCCGTTGCCTGCCACGTTCTCGGCCTGTTGCTGATGCCGGCACTCGCCTACCTGCTGCTCCGGCCGACCCGACTCGGCCGGAGTCTCGGTCGCACCGCGATCAAGACCCGGTTGCTCCTCGTGATTGTGATTGCGGTCGGCGGCACGATCCTGTTCGAACTGCTCCGTTCATCCGATCTTTTTTTCCGGCTCGCTTTCCTGCCGGTTGTCGCCGATCGATTTACCGTCGACAGCTACACCCTCTTCTCGCTCTCGCATCTGCGCGATTTTGCGACTCTGCTGTTGACGCTCGCGCCATCGCTGATCGTTGCCATCGTGCTCCTGAATCGCTCGGCGCGCAAGTCGCTCTGGCGCAGCCCGGCCGTGCGCTTCCTCGCGCTGTGTGCCGTCGCCTCGCTGTTCGGCGTCTTCATGCTCGACCCGAAACTCGGCATGGCGCGTGACTGGGATCTTTTTTCATTCGCCGCGTTTCCCCTGGTCGGCCTCATCATGCTTACGTTGCTGGAGCAATCGATACCCGCCGCTGCGCGCCGGGTCGCCGTCGTTCTCGCCCTCACTCTTTCGGTCGGTGTGCTCGGCTCCCGCGTCGCCCGTCAGGCTGTTCCTCCGGCCGGTATCGCCTACGCCTCACACCTGATCGACCTCGATCCGCAACGAAACCGTTCCGCCTACATGGCGATCATGCAGTACTACCACGACCGGGGTGAGACCGCCGCCGTCGACAGTGTCACGCAGTTGTGGAACACGCGCTACCCGTCGCGGCTCATCGTCCAGAAAGCTCGGGAACTGCGGCGTGAGGGGAAACTCGCCGAGGCGGCCGACATGAACCGGCGGGCCATGCGGATCGATCCCCGCGATTTCAACGCGTACGCCAATCTCGGCGACTGCCTCCTCGCCATGCACCAGTACGACAGCGCCCGAACCGTGCTTGAGATCGCCGATGGCCTCAATCCGAACAGTTACGCCGTGCTCAACAATCTCGGCTCGTCCTTCTTCTATAATCGTGACTTCACCGGCGCCGAGCACGCCTGGCTCCGCGCCATCCAGATCGACACCACCCAGTATCAACCGCTTTTCAATCTCATGCGCCTGTACCAGGTCACCGGCGATCAAACCAATTATGAGGAATTTGCCCGACGGCTCGTCGGACGCGATGACGCCCCGCTGTCGGTCGTCCGTGAACTGACCGATCTCTACCTCTCCCGGCGCAATTTCCCGGCGGCAGCGTCCCTCATCCGAAGCAACCTTCCGCGCGGGCTCGACACCACCTACGTTATGGAATCGTTGCGTAAGTATCCGGACTTGAAGGCCGCTTTCCGATGACCCGGTGCCATTCGAATTCTGCTCTGTCGTTCGCCGCTCTTCGTATTATATTGTCCCCATGTCGATGAAATCGCCAAGCAGCTTTTTCGAACGTTACGGCCTCTGGCTCGTGCTGGCGCTTGCCCTGCTGGTACGCATCGTCTACCTCGCGCAGTATCACAGCCTGCCCGAGTGGCAGCAACTCACGGTCGACGCCAACTACCACAATCACTGGGCGCAACGCATCGCCGGCGGCGACATAATCGGCGGCGCCACCTTCTTCCGGGCGCCCCTCTATGCTTACCTGCTCGGACTGCTGTACGCAATCTTCGGGTCGTCGGTGTGGGTCGGCCATGTTTTCGGGAGCCTGCTCGGGCTCGGTTCGGTCGTGATGGTCTTCATTCTGGGGAAGCGGCTGTTCGATCGTTCGACCGGTTTAGTCGCGGCGACCCTCTGGGCCCTCTACCCGATCGCCGTTTATTTCGAACCGGAGATGCTGGTCGAGCCGCTGTTTACACTCCTGCTTCTGATTACGGCGGATCGCCTCGTGGCCTGCTACCGAAA